>JALYVR010000258.1 GCA_030853145.1 Chloroflexota bacterium
GAACTATAACTACCTGGACGGGCATCATCAAGCCCCTGGTTCTAGCACGGGCCATACGCTGCCTCCCGGCGCGCAGCTTGATGGCATCTCGCCTGATGGAGTGAACCTGGCGTACCACCTCTTTAGTGGAGGCAGGACGGCGTACTATACGCTTTCTCTGGATCAGGCTTTTCCGGCTGTAGACAACTTATACAGTATGAACGGTCAAGGCGGGAATGCCGTCTGGATGGACAGCCAGACGTTGCTCGTCAACGCGGTGAATACCATCGTGAAGGTTGACGTACAGACCAATACAGAGAGCGTTGTCCTTGCCTCTCTGGATACGCCGCGCCTGGTATTCTACCGCGAGCCCTTCCTGTACTTTATCGGTGGGGAGGCGCGCGAGACGGGGGCGTTGTACCGCATCAGCATTGCTGGCGGGCAGCCACTCCAGTTGGTCACCATGCCCTCGCCTGGCGCGACCTTCTGGCTCAGCCCGGATGGTCGCATGGTCTACTATGTCAATAAGGGTCTCGCGGGCCTGCCGGGCATTTACGCGGTGTACAGCAATGGCATGAACCTGCATCGCCTGCGGGGAGAGGGTGTGCCGATCGGCTATGCGCCCGATAACTCGCTCATCATCATGCGCCAGGTAGGCGGGCAATTTGAAGTGGTGCAGTTAGGGACCACGCCGCAGCAGGACGAAGTGCTGCTGAGCAATGTCGCTCCTCCCGGCGCGGTCTCGCTGTGCGCCAGCGCAGTCCCTGTGGGCATCACGCCCATCTGCAACTCGGATATCGCCCTGGCCCCCTATGCCCACGCGCTGGTGATCCAGGCCTATTACAAGGACGGCACGCATAAGGTCATCGCCTATGACCTGGACTCGCCCGCGCAGGAAGGCACGCTGCTGCTGACGGCGGATAGCCATACGCAGGTGCAACTCATCGGGTGGGACCAACTCCCGCCCCAATGATAGAAGGTGTGGCAGGTGAAAGCTCTCCGCCTGCTTTAGCTTGCCACATCTTCGATCGCGTACTCCTCCGCCTGCCGCTGCTTCCATATTCTCACGGTGCTGATGCCGGCTTCGTGCAGGATCGTTTCACTAGGCACATGGGACTGGGCGATCTCTCGTGGCCTGTGCGCGTCCGAGCCGACGCTAATGGGCGTTCGCTGTAAGGCGCAGGCGCGCGCCAGGCGGCGCACAAGGTCGGGATAGTGCGCGACATCGAAGCCATTGATCTCCAGCGCCACATCGCAGCGAGCCGCCTCCGCCGCCACCTGTTCGAGTTCTTCGTCCAGAGCGGGTGGGAGATAAGGATTGCAGACGCGCATGCGGATCGGGTGACTGATCAGGCTGAAGTACCCGCTCATCACAGCCTCGCGCAGGAGCTTGAAGTAACGCAGCCAGAACTGTTCCCCTTGCTCGCGTGTCCACCTGTTGCCGCGTTCAAACAGCGTGCCAGCGATTTCATGCACGGAGCCGATGAGAAAATCCCAGGGATAGCCCTGCAGCGCGTCTTGTATCCCAGCATTCTTGCCGGGAATGAAATCGACTTCCAGCCCCAGACGAACGTCGAATTGCAGGTCCCGCGCGGCTGCCTGCACCTGCTCAACGTAGCTCGCGAAGGTCAGAAGCGGGCCTTCAACAGGCAGGTGCTCCAGGAGGGGACGGGCCTCGCGCATCTGAAAGATATGCTCTGATAGGCCAAGCGTGCGCAGGCCCTTTTCGCGCGCTGCTTGCACCATCTCATAGGCAGAGGAATAGGAAACGTGGCTATGAAAATCCGTGTAGATGGCCATCAGCGTGGGTTCACTTTCATGCGTATCTGACCATCGAGATGGCGAAGCCGTCTGTGTAGTCATCGTCCATAGGCAGGAGGATAGAGACCAGGCGGGGGTCACTGGCGATGCGCTTATTGTACTCCACGATGCCTGTCGTGTACTCGTCTCCCGGTTCCTGGAACCCTTTTCCCTGACGGATACAGTTATCGGCGATGATAAAGCTGCCGGGGCGACTCAGGCGTAGCGCCCATTCCAGGTAGTGGGGATAGGGAGGCTTGTCGGCGTCGATGAAGACGAGATCAAAGGGTGCTTCGCTTGCCAGTTGGGGGAGCAGATCAAGGGCTGCGCCGACGCGTACCTCGGCGCGATCACTGACTCCTGCATGCTCGAAGGCCTTACGCACAACGGTCGCGTGCTCAGGATTCAGCTCCAGGGTGATCAATCGTCCGTTGGCCGGCAGCATACGCGCCAGCCAGATCCCGCTATAGCCTGCCAGCGACCCGATCTCTAGAATTCGCTGCGCGTTGCAGGCCGCCGCGCATACTTGCAGCAATCTGCCCTGGATGGGTGAGATCTGAATCTGTGGTAACCCCGCCTGCTGGGCTGCCGTGAGAGCGTGGCGCAGGCCCTCGTCTTCGGGGGCAAAGAGACCCGCGATAGTTCTCTGGGTCTCTTGCTGCATTTGTACAAGCTGCTGTGCTGTGTTCTCCTGAGAACTGGTCTGGTTGGGTGTATTGTCCATGGGTGCTTGTTGTTTCCTTCCTTCTGTTGTGCCCTTATTGCGAAAAGCTAGTTTTCACCTTGCGCGATAGGATGATTCTCCAGGGTAGCGAGTAGGCGCTCAACCCGTTCGAGGTCGATAGCTGCGTGAGACTGGGCAAACGCTTCGCGGACTTCTTGCAGGTAGGCCAGCGTGCGCTGGTATGTCTCGTTGTCCAGCGGGGAGCGCTGCAGCAAAGTAATTGTATAACTATATAACGTACGAGCATAGTCCAGGCGAAATTCATAGTCGCGACATACCTGTAACGACTGCTCAAAGTACTCGTCGGCCTGCGCAGGCTGTGCCTGGGCGGCAAAGATCTGACCAAGGAGCCGTTGAGCACGGCCGCGAGTCAGGTAAAGCTCGTGCAGTTGTGTTTCGTCGACTACAGACAGGGCCGTTTCTCGCGCTGTTTGGGGATCATTGAGCAGGAAATGGGCCGTGGCCTGCATCAGCTTGCCTTCGAGAATGAATTCCACCTGCAATCCCTCAAGGGCGAGCGCGCGCTGTAACGTGTTCCTGGCTCGTAAAAGGAGGCGTTTGCAGGGAGGAGATTGTAGCCCGCTGGCCTCGATCTGGCTCCCAGTTGTGTGTACTGTGGCAGTGATAGCAGGTAGTTGGCAAGCCATTATGGCCTGCATGATACGCACGTTCCCCAGAGCAATAAGCGCGGGCGCGATATTAGGCGAGCTTCGCATGGCGCGCCCCAGGAGGAGCCCGCGCTGAATATACTCTAACGCCTCCTGAAGTTTGCCCTGGTTGAGCAAGGTTTCTGCCAGGACCACAACGCACCAGGCCATGCCCCCGCGATCATTCACGCGTTCCAGGAGCGTTAGGCTCCGTTTGAACCACTCTTCTGCTGCCGGCAGGCTCCCCATGCGCGCCGCCATATCGCCCAGGTTGCCCATGATAAAGCCCATGTTCGGCAGATCGCTCATGCGCTCCGCCAGGTCCAGTGAGCGCCGCAGGTAGCTTTGTGCTTCGCTATAGTCAGACTTCATAATATAGACCGCGCCTAAGTTACCGCAGACCTTGGTCATGGCGGTGACCAGATCGTGCTGCTCATAAATAGCCATGGCGGTCTGCATGTGTTCGAGCGCCTCGCTGAATTGTCCGGTGCTGGCAACAATGACACCCAGGAGCTCGTGTAATTGTCCAAATTCATCCGGGTGTCCGGTAATGGCCCGCTCGGTGCGCGTTTGTAGCTCTCCGTCCGGGCCATACCTCTGGCTCCCGGCCGCCTGCTGGCTTTGTATGGCTTGCTCAAGCATCTCCAGTGCTTCATGGACCCAGCCACGCGCCTCTTCATAATCTCCTTCCAGGTAACAGATGCTGGCTTTTTGCCTCATGAGGCAGGCTAACGCGACTCCCGAGGTAACGCCGGCGTCGCGCATCACCTGCATACCACGCTCGTAGCATTCATACGCGTTGGCATATTCGCCGTTGTTGGCCCAGGCATAGCCAATTTCGCGCCAGATGAGTGCCTGGATCTGCGTCTCTCGTTGCTGGCGCTGGCGCAACTCCTCTGCGCTTTCATTGTCCAGCGTATGGGCCTGTTGCTGGTTGCGAAGTTCAAGAATACGTTCATACAGGTGACGCGTCTCAACATAGTCACCGCGGTTCATGCTACATTCACCTACGCGTTCTAGTAAGCGCGCGAGGTGCAACGGCGCAATGGTCTCAGAGGAGATATCGAGCAGGTGAAGCGCGACCTTGCCCTGCTCATCGATCATCTGTGGTGGCACTCCCATCGTAGAGAGGTCCTGGTGGCTGATCAACCAGCTCGGTAACAGGCCGGCATGCGCTAAGATGGCCTGGCGGTAATAGTGCTCCGCCTCTCCATACGCTGAGAGCGAATAGGCCTGGTGGCCGGCCATTTCCGCGTAGCGCGCGACCTGCGCTAGATCGCCTCCGCCTTTGATCAGGTGATGCGTGACGGCGGCCGCGATCTCTCGCTCACGCTGGGGATGGAGCTGTAGCAGCGCATTGGCTGCGCGCCGGTGGAGCTGTGCGCGCCTGGCTGCCGAGAGTCGCTCATACAGGTGGCTGATGATTAGTGGGTGCCAGAAATGATAGGTCACATGCGGTCCCACACCCTCTTCTGTCAAGATTCCCGCCCGTAGTGCCTCTTCGAGTAGATCAAGGATCGCGTCTTCGTTGTGGCTCTGGAGTTGACCGCAGTCCATGAAGAGCAATTGATTGAACTCGAAAGGACCCCCAAATACGGCCGCCTTTCCTAAAAGCGCCTGGCACTCCTGGCTGAGACGACTCAGACGGCGATCAAGCACCGCAGCGATGGTTTCTGGCAGGGGCGTCGCGGACAATTCAGACGAACTGGAGACGAAGGCGCTGGCGGGTCCACTTGTGCAGCGCGCGAGTTCCTCCGCGAAGAAGGGATTGCCGCCGGCCTGGGTCTGAATGCTCTCTACCACGTTCTCAGGCAGGTACGCGACCAGTTCGGCGATCTGTGCTTGCGTGAGTGGTTGTAATGGCAGGGTGACGATGGCCTGTTCGCGCCGCAGGTCGTTGATGAGTGTGCGCAGGCTGGTCGTGAGCAGCAGTTCTACGTCACGACAGGTCCCCACGAGCAAGACTCGCTGATCGCGTAGATGGCGTGCAAGATAGGCAAGCAGCTCAAGACTGCTCTCGTCGGCCCAGTGCAGGTCGTCCAAAACTAAGAGCAGCGGCGCTGTGTGACTCAACGCGCTAAACAGACCCAATGTGGCCTCCCACAGATGGAGGCGCTCCTGCTCAGGAGGAAGCGGCGGCGAGGAGCCGAGTTGTGGCAGCATAGCGCGCAGTTCAGGCAACAATGCGCTGAGCCGTTCGAGCCTGGAGCTGATTATATCCGTCGGCAGATTGTCTTGTGCAACCGAAAAAGCCGCCTGGCCCCCGGAGGCAGCCGCGAAATTTGGCATGTGCGCCTTCAGGCTGGCGATCAGCAGATGGGGGGGGACATCCTGCAGAAGGATACGCAGCAGCTCGGTCCACGGCCGGTAAGGGATCGTGCCTTCTTGCTCGTAGGACCGGCTCCAGACGACGGACCACCCTTGTGTATTAGCCCCGTGGCTTAACTCCTCCGCCAAGCGTGTCTTGCCGAGGCCAGCCTCTCCCATGAGGAGCAGGAAATGGGCCGGCCAGCTCGTGTGGGTGCCGTTCTGTATCCCATTCGACCCGGCGCTCTGCTCTTTCAGACCCCCGGCCCTTGCGAAGGCAGACATGACCTGGCGCATAGCTTCGAGCTCGCGGTCGCGCCCGATCAGTGGACTCTGGTTGTAGCGCCCTGGCTGGAAGACCGGACGTGGAAAGGACTCTTGCGCTTCTTGAGATGGGGTAGTTGGCGGGGTGTCGATATCCACGATTTCAGAAATAGGGAGCGGTTGGGTGAGAGTAGGCTGGAGATAATCTGGCTCATTGGCAGGCAGGGAGGGCGAGCGTGCAAGGAGTTTAGGACGTGGTGCCTGGAAGTGACCCTGCCGCAGATTCTCGTACAGCTCGCGCGTCTCCGGCAAAGGCTCGTTCCCGTAATCGCGTTGTAGCACTGTGTTGAGCCGGTGATAGGCCTGCAAAGCCTCCCCTCTTCGATCAAGCTGCGTCAGGAGCAACATCAACTGGCGGACCGCTGTCTCGTGAATAGGATCGCTAACGAGCAAGCGGTCAAGCGGCTCAATAGCGCTGGCCAGCACGCCGCGTGCCGCCCGTAACTCCGCCAGGTTGAGCAACAGGCCCATCCAGCGGCGCCGCAAAGCCTCTCGCCTGGGCGCGGCCCATTCCGAGTAGAGTTCTTCAAGCAAATAGTCGCCGCCGTAGAGCGTGGCCGCCTCTTCGAGGATCTGTTCGACCTGTTGCAGGTCGGAGGCGGTGTTTGCCTGGTTAAGCAGGGTCTCAAAGTCATCGGCGTCAACCCAGATGCGGGTGCGGTCCGCGAGTTCCAGGACCTCGCGCTGCAAGCGCAGCATGCTGGACGCCGCTGGTCGTGAGATCTCTGGCTCCAGGATCTGGCGTAGCTCGTGAACGGCGCCATTCAAGCGGTTAGCCGCTGTCTCGATGTCGAGTTCAGGCCAGAGAGCCTCCATCGTCTGTTCGCGACCCAGCCGGCGTCCCGGACTGCTCAGCAGGCAGCCCAGCAGCGCACGTGCCCGGCGTCGCTGCCACGTCCGGTTCGTGACAGGCTGCCATTCGTTGTCTGTTCTGCGTTCAACACGAAATTGTCCAAGCAGGGAGATGCGAAGTACCGGTTGAAGTGTACCAGGGAGGGTCGCCTGATCTGCAATGGTATCCTGCTGAAGGGGTTGGGATGGCGTCTCCGCTGCCATAACAGCCTCAGTGTTTGTGGGCCGGTGCATCCCGATGTACTTGCTGATGGTGCGCCCATTTTCGCTCCAGTAGGCATACCAGTATGGACCGTGGCCTGCTCCTTCGCGACATTTACGACAGCGCTGTTTCCCACAACGGGTGTATTGCTGGCGGTAGGTAACTTTACTGCTCATCGCATCTTTTCCCTCTCCCCTGAGAAGGGTACTGAGG
>JALYVR010000259.1 GCA_030853145.1 Chloroflexota bacterium
CCCCTACGCCTTTCGCCTCCTACCGTACATTCACCCAGCGCACGCCCGTTACCGTGCGCTCCAGGCGGCCAACGCCGGAGATATGCGTGGCGATGAGCAGCGCGTTCTCGGCCAGGGCCGCTTCAATCAGAGCGGAGCGGCTGGCGACGTTGGTGGTGACATCATCCCACTCGGACATCCATGACGGGTGTTCAATCTCCAGGGGGTGGTGATAGAGGTCGCCCAGGCAGTAGAGCACCTGCCCCTCGGAGGAGATGCGTACGATCTGGTGCCCTGGCGATTCGCCGGGAGCCGCGATAAGTTTCAGCGACGGCGTGAGATCGCGGTCTCCCTCCACCAGCTCCAACAAGCCCGCTCGTTGCAGGACGCCAAATGTGTGGCTGTCCTCCGAAGTGGGGTCACGCAGCGCCTCCTGCGTTTCGGGGTAGTCCCAATCGGCCTTGCCAAGCAAACAACGCGCATTCGGAAAGCTGGGCACAAACTGACCATCGCGTTCGCACGTGACCCCGGCATAGTGATCGAAGTGCGCGTGGGTGATGAGCAGGTGTGTGATATCTTCCGGGCGGATGCCGCGCTCAAACAGTTGTACGAACAGATCGGGTGGCGGCTGGTAGCCGGGCGGTGGCGCGTAGGAAGAGCCGGGCGGCGTTGAGCGCGCAAAGTCGTTGGCATCGACGAGCACCGAGGCATCAGGGAAGGCGATGTGGATACACTGGCTGGGAAAGAGCGCCGGCTGCTCGAACAGCTCGGTGTAGCGCGGCCGCCATTCGCTTTCCGGCACGTTCATGATCTGGGACAGCTTCAGATAGACATCCCCCATATTGAGCGGGGTGACGACCGCCGATCCGAGAACGAAGCTGCGCGTATCGGTATTCATGAATACACTGCCTTTCAAAACGTATACATATGCAATGCTTAGACCACCTGTCCTACTGACGTAGCTCCCACTTGAGCAGAGGGCCTTCAGGTGTGAGGCGACGCATGCCGACTTTTTCGAGGACTCTGATGGAACCGGGATTGTCATCAAGGCATTCAGCAGTGATCACCTGAACACTGAGCGTATGAAAGGCCCAGTCGATGACCCGGCGCGCCATCTCGGTGGCATATCCTTGCCCTTCATACGCGGGAATGATATTGTAGCCAATCTCCACCATGCCTGCCTCGTCCGGTCCGCCGTGGAAACCGATGCCGCCGATAGCTATCTGCTCAGCTTTATGGATAATGATGCCATCCCAGACAAGGCCCGCCGGGTCTTTCTCCATGACTCCGATAAAAAAAGGGAGCGCATCCAGCATATCAGCTCCTGGCCAGGCATCAGGAATCTCTACCTCTAGCATCTCGGCTAGCGTGGCCCTTTCAGCCAGCGTGGCCCTCTTGAGTTCCAAAGTGAAAGGAAGCAGCTTGAGCCGTGGCGTCTCCAGTATTTGCACGCTATATATCCTCATTTCAGTTGTTACTTGTATCTATTAAAAGTCGTATGTCCCTCCATGAAAACCGACGCTCACAATACGTTTGGCGAGCAAGAGTCTCGCCTGGAAAGGATGATCGTGCAGTATAGCGTAAGTATAACAAAAGAGCTATTCATATTGTATCTTCAAATCATGCCATGTCAATTCGAAATCATGGCGCTGGCCTTTGCTGAAGAGATCGCAGATGGCGCGCGCCGCCAGCGCGGTCAGCATCAGAGCCAGGGGGCGCGTGAGGGGGTAATCGCAGGGATCGCCTGGCACGGCTTGTGGCACTATGTAATGGGGTTCCCATATGCCGCTGCCATAGAGACCATCGGGGCTAAAACCGATATGCAAACATGGCAATTGTAGCGCGCGGGCTGTGTCGCTCACGGCCTGGCGCGCCGCGTGGTTATCGAAGGCATCTATCACCAGGGCGCTCTCTCGCAGCAGGCTTTCGCTGTTGGCGGAGGTGAGTTCGACGACGACGGGTTCGAGTTTCGCCTGCACGGCGCGATAGAGCATATTAGCCAGCGCGCGCGCTTTTGGCGCCCCCACCTCCGCGCGACTGTAGGGCTGGGTAGAGAGATTGCGCATCTCCACGCGGTCTTTATCGATGAGTGTGAGACGCGTAAAGCCCATGCGCGCCAGAGTTTCCGCCAGGTTGCCGCCCAGCGTGCCGGCGCCACAGATGGTAATGCGCTGGCCGGCGAAAGGCGCCAGCGAGGCATGACGCTCCTCGTGAAAAAAGGGGCTATTCGGGTTGAGATGCTGTTGGGTCAAGGCGCTACTCCTCATCTGCTCCAGGGCGAAGCGGTCATCACGCTGACCAGGCTGGTCAGATCAAAATCGCGGTCGCGACCACTCAGACAGATACCGCTGGATACAACGGTCATGCGCGGATCGATGGTTGAGCGGTAGCGACGTGTGCGCCCCTGCTCGCTCCACTCAACAACGAGATAGCCGGGTGCGCGGTCGGTCGCCGGGATTTCGCTGAAGCTATGGAGCGTGGCATCAGCTTTTTGCAGCGCGCGCTGCAAGCGATATTCCAGCTCACCCTGCCTGGCTTGCTGATACAACCAGGCACGCTGCTCGCGGGCATCCTGGGGCAGCATCCTCCCCTGCTGTTCTCCCGCGTCTCCTGGCTGTTGAGGGGACGCCGGCTGCATCGCATGCTCCACCTGGCGCATCTGCCAGAACAACAGGGCCAGGCGCTCTGAGCCGGCCAGCCCCGGTAGAAAGTGCTCCAGATGCTCGACATCCGCGGCCGTGTCGCGTAGCCACTCGGCATGCGTGGGGTCGGCAAGCGTATCGGGACCGTCGTACCATAGCGTGTGGCCAGCAACGCGCGCCAGCACGCGCTCGAAGCGTTCCGCGCCATTGGTGGGATCACAGAGAAACACGGGCAGCGGCTCGGCGGGAAAACCGAAGCGCTGCCGGGCATCGCTTTCGTTGAAAGGCAAGGCCCACCATGTGCCGGGGCGGCGGGCATCAAGATCGGGCCACAGCAGGATCACGCGCAGAGCGGGGAACTGCTCAAGATAGGCGCCCCGCTCCCAGGGCAGAGCCTCGCCCAGCGGCTCCGCCTCGCGCTCATTCAGCGGGCGAAAGCGTCCCCAGCCCACAAACCGGCCTCTGGGTTTGAACTCGTGGACCATGCCATCGATGCGCGTGCGGATCTTGCCCTGCGGCAAAAGCGGCGCGATGATTTCACGCTCAAGCAATTGCTTGCCTTGCTGGTTGAGCCGTTTCACGAGTGAACGCACATCAGGGGCGGCTTTGCGCCCTTTGTCTTCCATCAATAGCTATCCTTATGGGATGGCCGGCACCGCTATCAAGTCGCGAGACAGCAGGCGTACCAGCGAGGCCGAGACGGCATGGCGCGTGTGCTGCATGCGGTCGGCGAGTTCATCGATGGTGATATCTGGATTGTCTCGCCAGGCAGCCAGGATGCGCCGGTCCAGATCCAGATCGGCGAACTCGGCTTTCAGCAGCGTCGCGATGGCCTCAATGGCCTTATCACCTTGCTGCGCGGAGAAAAACTTCCCACCGGTCATGCCGCTGATGGCGCTGAACGAGGCAATAACGGCACCGGTCAAACCAAGCGTGTGAATGGTGATGCATTTTTCCTCGGCCAGGCGCGTGACGCTTTCGATGGTTTCGCCGCAGGGGCAGCCCGCGCCAAACGCGTCGCCCGATCCGCCTACCCCATGCGGGGGAGCGTCGCCCACCAGCACGATCAGGCGGCGCGAGTGCTTCCACCAGAGCAACTCGTTACAGGCAGCAACCAGGCCATCCAGCACGGCCTCTGGCTCATCGCCGCCGCCGTTTGCCTGCAACCCGCGAATGGCTTTCTGGGCCTTTTGCAGGTCTTCGGTTAAAGGATAGACCTTGTAGAGCAGCTTATCCTGGGGAGGGTGGTCGCGATACTCGACCACCCCTAGCCACAGGTTGATATTGGCCGCCCTGGTCAGCTCTTCCAGCATAGTGATCATCTGGCTCTGGGCAGCTGCGATCAGGCCACTCATGCTGCCAGTGGTATCGACCACGAATGCCAGGTCAACGGCGTTGATTTCGTTACGCATAGTTACACCTCCACAGGGCTGGCTGGCCGCTGCGGCAATGGATGCTGCATAATCAGCTCCACCAGTTCGCTCTTTGAGGGGGCGCTCAAAAGGTTGAGTACATTGGGCAGCGCGTAATAGTCGGAATCAAACACGTAGCTCATATACTCAATACCCTGCTGGCGCAGACCCTCCTCGAACGGCGCATACTGATGACCGACCCTGACGATCAGCACGCTGGGAGCGGCGTGCATCTCCTTAGCATAGTCCGCCCAGGCATCGCGGAAGTGCGGCGCGGTATTCTCCCCCTCGTCGGTCACCAGCACAATCTGCTCAACATACACGCGGTCCTTGAGCATCCTCGCCAGCGCTACGCCAATGCTCGTGCTACCGTCGGCCTTGATAAACTTGAAGGCCTTCTCCCAATCGCTCAGAGCCGGGCGCTTGCCCGCCGGCACTTCGGATTTGATCTCGAAAGCGGCGCTATCGAAGGCGTAGACGCGAAAATCGGCGCTGATGACGGCGCTGACCAGGGCAGCAAGCTGCTTGGCCACTTCGATAGACTGGGTCATAGAACTGCTTTTATCAACGAAGAGCGCCGTCGGGCGCTTGATTTCAACCTTGTCGGCCACGCGCTGGTCGGTGATCTCGATCAGGGTGCGCTCCGTCTCAGCGTCCAGGTGCGCGACCTCGGCGGCCTTTTTGGCCTTCATGGTCGAGACACGCGTATCGGTCCTGGCCTGCGCCAGTTTGGCATCGATCAGGGCCTTGACCTCCGCGTTCTCCAGCGCGCCACGCCGCTTGAGCGCGGCCATGTTGTTGATGACCTCCTGCGGCGACATCGCGTTGATCAAGGAGACCAGCAACCCTGGCGTGATGTGCTTGAGCGCGCCAACAGCCGTAGTATAGGGTATCTTGTTGTCCAGGATGATCTCCGCCTGCTCCTCGGCGCTCTCGGCCTTCGCCAATCGCTTCAGAGCGGCCAGGGGGCTATCCGCCGGCGGCTGCTCATCAAACAGGATAGCCTGCGCGCGCGGGCCAGGCTTCAAGCGCAGGCTGGCGTACAGGTGCTTGAGATCGTCACGCGCCCGCAGGGCCGCCCCATCAAACTGCCTGGTGTTGTTTTCACGAACCCTGAGGTAATGCGCGATGGCACTCTTAAGCGAGCGCGGCGCTTTGCCCACGACGCGCTTGGCATGGTCGAGCACACGCGCAACCTCGTAGGGCGCCAGCTTCTGGAGCAATACCCAGGCCGCCTGGCGAAATTCTGGATACTCGCAGGTAGCCAGGTGCCCCACGAACAACGTTCTGTGATCGCGGATCTCGCCCTTCTCAAAGTACCAGGCGGCGAGATGACCATAGAAAAGCGGGTCGCGCTCCAACGCGCTTGTGTGCAAGGGAGCCAGCTCTTCAATTTTGCGATGCGGCGTGGTCAAAAAGGAGTTGAAGATCTGCACCCGAATATCGCGTTCGTTCGTCTGGGTCATCGTGACACCTCCTCTATGAGTATGCATGCAAACATATAGACGTATAAGTCAGAGCAGAGATGCAGCGGGGAATATATGCGGGCTGGGACGCGCGAGTCGAAGGAGCTGCAAAAACAAAGGTGCTCAGCCAATTGAGCTTCAGCCCGGAAATCCGGACCGACGGGACTCGAACCCGCAACCTCCCGGGTGACAGCCGAAAATGTTTGTAAGCTCGTTCAGTGGGAGCGCGTCCCAGCCAGAATATACCATAGAAAAGCTTGCTCTGCCGCGTAGGGACCCGGCTTGGCCGCGTCCGCGTGGGCGGGTTCTTGGGCCTGTGGGGTCTCCTCTGTGGCCTCGCAAGCGAGGCCACGCACGGATGCGGCAAGCCAGGTCCCTACGCGGGACGGGAGCATCTCACCCAGCACATGGAGTGTGTCAGGACAGAGATGCTCGTGGAATATATACACAGGCTGGGACGCGCGAGTCGAAGGAGCTGTGAAAACAAGGTGCTCTACCATTGAGCTACGGACCCGAGAGAGGGTCCGACGGGACTCGAACCCGCAACCACCCGGTTATAAAGCCGGAACTGTTTGTAAGCTCGTTCAGTGGGAGCGCGTCCCAACCTGAATATACCAATCGGAAGCCTGCCCTGTACAAGTCAAGAGAGCTTGCTCTTGCGAGCTAGTGCTGGATTCGAACCAACCTTCCCCCTTGTGTGGGAGAAGTACCAGTTTGTAAGCTCACTCAGTGAGAGTACAGGGCAGAGGCCTGCGAAATAAGCCCAGGGCGCGCGAGTCGAAGGAGCCATGAACACAGTCTGCTGCCTTTTCCAATTTGGCTACATCTTCATGCAGTGAAGATGACGAGACTCGAACTCGCAAATAGCAGATCTAAAAGTTTGTAAGCTCTTTCCGTCAGGGCGCGCCCCGGTAGTCTGATCTGTGCAGATTACCCATAGAGTGCTTCGGGGCGAACGACGATGGCCTGGCCGGTGCGCACGATCACGTGGTTCACGAGGGTGTGGGCCGGGAGGTCAAAGTGACTCACGATGGCCTGCTTGATCTGCGCATCGGTAGCCGACTCGTTCAGATCGAGCAGAGCCAGGGTCAGCTCTTCGCTGCGACCGGCGAAGCGCACGTGAACGGCGCGGTTGATAAGCTGTGCCATAGCGATACCTCCTCCCAGTAGTGAAGTTGACTGTTATCTAGATGTTTGTTATTTGTCAAGTACATCTTCCTTTGTTAATATACACTATGCTATGGGCACCTGTCAAGTGTTTGGCAAGCAATTTCAGAACAACTCAAAAATTGCCTGCGACCTCGCTTCTACGCGGATCGTGGGAAGTGTGCCCCTATGCTGACTTTGGCGGAGGAAGCGCGCTGCGTGATAGAATGCGCTTACTTATTGTATGTGACGATTCTATTTTTCCTTCAGAGGAGCGATTTCCATGACAATGAAGTTCGGCGTGATGGTTCCACAGGGCTGGCGCATGGACCTGATTGATTTTCCCGATCCAGTTGAGGCCTACGAAGCCATGGCAGGCGTGGCCCAGGAGG
>JALYVR010000260.1 GCA_030853145.1 Chloroflexota bacterium
GTCCCGCTGGTATAGCCCACGGCTTTGAGGATGCCCAGCTCACGCCTGCGCTCCAGCATGGCCAGCGCGACAGCATTGGCGATGATCAGCACTCCAGCCAGCATTGAGAGCGAGGCTACCGCCACCAGCACATCCAGCAGGCTGTTAAGTTGCTGCGCTAAACTGACTCCTAGATCAGCCAGATTCTGAACGGTGGCGTTGGGAACGATCGCGCCCAGCCTGTCCAGCGCGCGATCGGTCTGGGCTGGATCGATCTTCAGATATGTGGCAGTCGCGACGCCAACTTTTTCCACACTGAGGGCTTTGACGGTAGTGGTAGAGGCGATTAGATTGCCGATGTGACTGGTAAAGACATCGCCTGCATACACCCCGACGACGGTCAGGGTTTTGCGCGTTTTGCCATCCAGGCTGGCAACGGTGATGGTATCGCCCGGCTTCAGATGCATATGTAGGTTGCCAGAGCTGCTTAACTGCGGATGGATCACCACATTATCGCTCCCGGCATCACTGGCATTCAGATTGCGTCCCTGGGCAATCTGCACATCTGGCGTTACTTGCGTGAGATTGTACCCCTCCATGTTGCTCAAGAGATTCATAATTGTCTGACGATCAGTATTTGTGGCTAGCGTTTGCTGCAAAGGGACATCATTAACTGCGATCGGCACTAATTGGGTGAAAGTGTCACTGGTACTTTTAGTCAGACCTGGAATAGTGCCAAGCTGCTTTTGCAATGTCGCGGTGTCGGTTCCGGTCGTAACGGCGATCACATTATAGTTGATCCTCAACGTGAAGACATCGCGGATCTGCGACTCCAGGTCTTGCCCCAGGGAGAGGACCAACCCGATGGAGAAGACACCGATGAACAGGGCCAGCATGGTGGTGATCGTACGTGTACGGCGGCGGCCAATATTGCGCAGAGCCATCTTGGTGCTGACCTTCAAACCGCGCGGCAAGACCACCGAGACCAGCCCTATGAACGAAGCAATCAGCAGGAGAAGCCCGAACGGTGGCAACGCTACAAAGATGAGTGCTGAGATGGCTACGCTGGCCAGGATCAAACCCAGGAACTTGAGGTTAAAGCGTTCGGGCACCGGCATTTTGCTGGTCACAAAGACGATCAGGGACAGGAACAGGCTCAGCAGCAGCAGGAAGGCGAACGTCCCATAGACAACCTCCACACCCAGCAACACATTGTTATGCAAGATCACAATCGATAGCAAGCAGAACAGAACCGAGAGCAGGAGCAGCAGGAAGATGCTCAGGCCTAAACTGCGCACCCGCTGGTTTTCAGGCATTTCGCGGATCACATTCAATGGACGAATATTGGCAGCCTGGACAATAGGCATTAAGCCAAAGATCAGCGCGGTTGCGAAACCGATCACCACGCCACCGGCCAGTGTCCAGGGGTCCAGCGCGAACACGGCGTTGAAGCCGAGATTTTGCATCAGATCGCGTACGCCGTAGCTAATGCCCATCGCCGCCGCCGCGCCAACAATGCCCCCCAGCAGGCCGAGCAGCCCCGCTTCCAGCCCGAAGAGCAGATAGAGATCCACGCGGCGATACCCCACCGTTTTGAGCATGGCAATCTCGGTTTTGCGGCGTGAGAGCAAGACCTGCATAGTGTTGACGATACCCACGCCGCCAATCAGCAGGGCGAGCAGGCCGGCAATCTCTAAAAACTGGTTGATATTGTCAAGAGAAGACTGCTGAACCTTCAGCGCATCAGCGACCGTCTGAGTCGAGATGAGAGGGAAGTGCCCGTTAATAGCTTTCACAGCACTGTCAGTCTGTGCCAGATTGGTGGTGGTTATATAGACTGCGCTATAGGCAGCAGGGAGAGCGGGGGCTGCGGTCTGGTAGTCCTGCTGTGAGATGAGCAGGAGATTCCCGGCCTGAGAAAACGCCCCTTGATTGGCAACAACGCCAGCCAGCGTGACATGCAGGGTGGTGCCTGAACCTGCCTGGACTTTAATGTACACGTTGAAGGCATCACCGACCTTTTTGTGATACTTGTCGAGAAAGTTCTGCGAGGCAATCACCTGATCGTTGGTGAGCAGGTTGGCGACACTCCCGTTGGTGGGATTGACGAATGCTGGTTGCGCTGCCAGGGGATAGTTGTGGGGATCGACAGCTTCTACACTGAAGGATTGCAGTGACGAGGCGGCGGCTTTCAAGGCGCCTGTCACCCCGGTGACGGCGGTATAGTTGCTAATCGTGCCAGCGCTTTTAAGCTGGTCGAAAAAGGCCAGGTCATGCGCCGCGAGTGGCGCGCTCTGCGCGTTGAGCGAAATGTCACCGCCATTAGACGCGCGCACATTGGAGGTAAGCGAGCTTTGCAGCATGAAACCGGCGAGTTGCAGCGCAACGACGGCCATCACGCCAACGGCTACGCAGAAGATGGCCAGGATGGTGCGCTGCCCAGCACGCAACAGCGAACGTGAGGTATAGTTGAAGTACATAGAAGTTTTCATAGCAATCTAGCCTTTCTTTCATGTATGTTACTGCGTGATTTTGCCGTGAGAGGTGTCAAGTTCAGCCACCTTGCCATCGACGATCCGAATAGCGCGATCAGCCTGCGAAGCGACAACAGGATCATGAGTGGCGATAATAAAGGTCTTGCCGGTCTGGCTCCGTAGTTCAGCAATCAGTTTGAGCACATTTTCACCATTGGCCGCATCGAGGTTGCCGGTTGGCTCATCCGCGATGACCAGATCGGGATCGGTTGCCAGCGCCCGCGCAATGGCGACCCGCTGCTGCTCGCCGCCGGAAAGCTGATTGGGACGATGATTGAGCCGGTGTCCCAGGCCGACCAGGGTCAGCAATTCCCGCGCCCGCGCCGCTGGAGAGCCTTTGTGTTTGCCGACGTAGAGCGGGACTTCGACGTTCTCCTGCGCGGTCAAGGTGGGGATCAAATTGAAGGCCTGGAAGACCATGCCGATCTTGCTGTTACGTACCGCCGCCAACTTGCCTTCTGTCATGCGAGTAATGTCGATCCCACCAATCAAAACCTGGCCTGTGCCGGGATTGTCGAGGCCTGCGATGATACCGAGCAGTGTGCTTTTGCCTGAACCGGATGGCCCGACGATAGAGACGAATTCGCCGCGCGCGATCTGGAAGCTAATGCCTTTGAGAATTTCGATATGCTCGCGACCAAGCGGCAGGCTCTTGGTAATATTTTGTACATCCATAATGACCTGGCGTTCTATTTCTGTGACTGTGGCGGTTTCGTTATGTTGAGTTGTGTCCGCTGAAGAGTTTCCGTTGTCAGGTGTAGTGTTCATATGCTTTTAGCTCCTTCTTATTGATTGAGTTCATTTCAAATTTCCAGCGTTCCATCAAGAACCGTCTAAAGCATAAGCGGGAAGCTGGTTTTTACTATGCGTCTGGCGACCTGTTCAGAGGGAGACTTCAGGCGGGGGAAAAATAGCCTTGTGAGCATGGCTTACAATAGAGAAGCAAAGGAGGCAGCTATGCGGATCATTTTCTGCTCTGATTATTGGAACCGAACCATTCCCGACGCTGCGTATGAAGCTGAGGCGGAGGCGGCGCGGAGGTTGCGCCTCAATTACTCGCTCATCAATATTGAGGCGCTGATTGAGCAGCAAAATGCGGCGCGCGCGGTACGCAACGTAGATCCGGCAGCTACTGAAGAGGTGGCGGTCTACCGTGGATGGATGCTCAAACCCGATGCGTATGAGCGTCTGTATACGGCCCTCGCCGGGAAGGGCCTCTTGCTTATCAATACGCCCGCTGCCTACATGCATTGCCATTATCTGCCGGAGTCGTATCACCTGCTCGCAGGCGTGACGCCCAGGTCCGCGTGGCTCAAGACAGGCCCCGTTGTTTCCATGGATGAGGTAATGACTGCGCTCCAGCAGTTTGGAGACCGGCCGGTGATTGTCAAGGATTTCGTCAAGTCGCAGAAACACGAGTGGTACGAAGCCTGCTACATCCCTTCGGCAACGGATAGGCAGGCCGTTGAACGCGTGGTCACGCGCTTCCTAGAGCTGCAAGGTGCGGATCTGAACGAAGGGCTGGTCTTCCGCGAGTTCCTTGAGTTCGAGCCATTGACGACGCATTCGAAGAGCGGCATGCCGCTGATAAGGGAGTTCCGGCTGTTTGTTCTTGATGGTCAGATCATCCTCGCAACACCCTACTGGGAAGAGGGCGACTACGGCAATGATGCCCATACCGTGCTTCCGCTCGACGATTTTGCCCAGATAGCGCAAAAGATTCAGAGCCGCTTTTTCACGCTGGACGTTGCCAGGAAGAGAGATGGCACATGGAACATCGTAGAACCCGGCGACGGCCAGGTAGCTGGCCTGCCTGCGAGAGCTGATGTGGAGGCGTTTTATCAAGCGCTGGGTCGGTTATGATTCTTGTGAATTGAGTGAATTGAGCCTATTCCGCAGAATTTGTGGCCCCTTGCGTCCTTCTACACGCTCATCTATACTATAGTGCGAAGTCGTTGTTCAAGCCTTATAACCGGTTGCTTGCATGCTTGAATGTGGGCTAGCGACGCTGGCATGGGAGCAGGGCACCCGCAAGGGCATTCGTTGCCACGACATAGGCATCATCTGCCGGCCTTGGAGCAGGGCACCCGCAAGGGATGCCCGTACATCTCTGTCACCCCCGTGGAGCGAATGTTTGCCTGCTGACCACATGTCGCGTCCCAGAGTGCGGCGTCGCCCTGTTCCATCTCGACACAGCGCATCCTGGAAGGTCAGAGATGTACGGGCATCCCTTGCGGGTGCCCTGTTCCAAGCCCGGCAAATGATGCCTATAGCCGGCAGATGATGCTTATGGATCGGCAAATGATGCCTATAGCCGGCAGATGATGCTTATGGATCGGCAGATGATGCTTATGGATCGGCAGATGATGCCTATAGCCGGCAGATGATGCCTATAGCCGGCAGATGATGCTTATTAACCGATACATGATACCCATGAACGGACGAGACCAGCATTGTTCCATGGATGAGAAGCAGCGAGGCAATATCGATGGTGGATACAGCTACAGGCCCGGTCGAGATATTCTACTCATACGCGCCGGAAGATGAGCCGCTGCAACAGGAGTTGGCCCACGCGCTGGGTTTGCTCAGGCGGCAGGGGCGTATCAGGGAATGGTCCAGCCGCGACATCCTTGGCGGGGACGAGCGGCAGCAGATGGTGCTGGCTCATCTGGAAGCCGCACATGTCATCCTGCTCCTCATCAGCGACAACTACATCAACTCAGATCAGTGCTACAATATCGAGTTGCCGCGAGCGCTGAAGCGACAGGCGGCTGGAACGCGCGTGATACCTATACTGCTACACCCGGTTGTTGGTTGGGAGAAAACACGATTCGCCGCGCTCCAACCTATCCCCAGGAATGGCAAGGCGGTGACAAGCTGGCCCAACAGAGAAAAGGCCTTCGCGGAAGCCGCCGGTGAGATACACGCGGCGATCGAGCAGGTAGCTCCCGCCGCCTCATCCCCTTCCGCTGGCACCTCGCGCAAGGGCAGAGCTTCTACCGGCAACGTACGTGACGCTCACGATGACAGATCACGTTTGTGGAACATTCCTTACCCGCAGAATCCCTTCTTCACGGGACGTGACGCGACGCTCAAGCAGGTTCACAGCGCGTTGAGAGCTGGCAAGGCGACGGCGGTGACGCAGCCACAGGCCTTCAGCGGGCTGGGCGGCATTGGCAAGACACAGCTTGCCGTCGAGTACGCCTATCGCTACCGCGCCGACTACCAGGCGGTCCTGTGGGCCAGGGCCGACTCGCGTGAGGCGCTGGTCTCCGGCTTCACAGACATCGCGCGCCTGCTGGACCTGCCTGAGCAGGAAGCGCAGAATCAGGATATCATCGTGGCGGCCGTCACACGCTGGCTGGCAACACACAAGGGCTGGCTGCTCATCCTCGACAACGCCGACGATCTCACTATCGTGCGCGATACGCTCCCCCGCGAGCAGCCAGGACACATCCTCATTACCACACGCACCTTCGCCGTAGGCAAGATTGCACAACGCGTCGAGATCGATACGCTACCCCAGGAGGAGGCAACTCTCTTCCTGCTGCGCCGTGCAGGCATCATCGGGCACAATGCAGCCGCCAGCAAAGCTACCAACGAGAACTATACGAAGGCGAAAGAGATCGCGGAGGTGCTCGACGGACTGCCCCTGGCGCTCGAACAGGCGGGCGCGTACATCGAGGAGACCACGTGCGGTCTCGCGGGCTATCTCGGCCGCTATCGAAAGCGGCAGGGAGAGCTTCTGCAATGGCTGAGCACGCTCACCCATGACTATCCCAGTCCAGTTGCAACCACCTGGGAACTCTCCTTCCAGAAGATCGAAGAGGCCAACCCCATGGCAGCCAGGATCCTGTGCTGTTGCGCCTTCCTCCATCCCGACGAGATACCTGAAGAGCTTCTGCTGGAAGACCTCTCCGATAAAGAACCTCCTCTTGAGCCTATCGTCGCCGGCGAGTTCGAACTGGATGCCTTTATCGCGGAACTCCTCAAGTACTCGCTTGTGAAGCGCGACCCTACGACGAAGATGCTGAGCATGCATCGACTGGTACAAGTGGCGCTCAAGAGCCGGATGAACGCGGACACACAACGCCAATGGGTTGAGCGCGTGGTGCGGACACTTAGGTATATATTGCCAGATGTTGGAGATTATCAAACATGGCCACGCTGTGAAAGGTACATCCTCCATGCACAAGCCTGCCTGGAGTCAACAGAGCAATGGGATATGGCAACGCAAGAAACTGGCCGATTGTTCAATCAATCGGGATACTACCTCAATAAGCGTGGACAATATATTCAGGCGTTGCCGCTCTATCAGCGAGCGTTGGCCATCCACGAACGGGTACTGGATCCCGAGCATCCCTACACAGCCCTAAGCCTCAATAATCTTGGAGGTCTCTATGTTGCTCAGGGGAACTACCAGGAGGCATTGCCGCTCTTGCAGCGAGCGTTGGCCATCCACGAACGGGTACTGGGTTCCGAGCAACCAGACACAGCTCTAAGTCTCAATAA
>JALYVR010000261.1 GCA_030853145.1 Chloroflexota bacterium
CGCCCCTACCTCTCATGCGCTCATGATCCTTTCCTATCGCCGGAGATGACCTTCAGAATGCAGGTGGGTTATAATATATCTATCCCCTTGAATGTCTCCTGGAGGTAGTAAAAAAGATAGAGAGCACCATGTCAGAACAGCAAGGCACCCTTCACCCCAGGCCCCAATTCGCGCGTTCGCAGTGGCTGGACCTTGGCGGTCCCTGGGGTTTTGCCTATAGATGATGCCTGCTGGGGGATCGACGAGAACTGGCAGGCGCGCGAGGATGTGTATACGCGCACCATTCAGGTTCCCTTTCCACTGGAGGCGCCCGCCAGCGGCATTGGCGACCCGACCTTTCATCCCATCGCCTGGTATCGTCGTGTATTTCAAGTACCGAAGAACTATGCCGGGAAGCGCCTGCTGCTTCACTGCGGCGCGGTGGATTACCGGACACATGTGTGGGTCAACGGTCAACTGCTCGGCATGCACGAGGGCGGGCAGACGCCTTTCACGATGGACATCACGCCGGTGCTGCAATCCCAGGACGAGCAGATGGTCGTGATCCGCGCGGAGGACCTGCCGGGCGACCTGGCACAGCCGCGCGGCAAGCAGGACTGGCAGGCGGAGCCGCACGCCATCTGGTATCAGCGCACAACCGGGATCTGGCAGCCGGTCTGGCTGGAACCGGTAAGCTCCACCTCAATCACACGCGTGCGCTGGACGCCCTATATCGAACGCGGCCTGCTCGATATGGCGATTACCCTCACACGCCAGCACGAGAGTATGGTGGCCCGTGTACATGTCTGCTTAAGCCTGCGCGGGAAGACGCTGGCCGATGACGTGTATACGGTCGAGGGTAGCGAGGTACAGCGCCAGATCACCTTTGGGCAGACCAACTGGACCGGCAACAAAGAGCTTCTCTGGTCGCCTGCACACCCCAACCTCATCGATGTTACCGTCACCCTGCTGGTCGGAGAGCAGGTGGTAGACGAAGTGCAGAGCTATATCGGCCTGCGCAGTGTGGCTGTTGAACGGGGTCGCTTCTTGCTCAATGGCTCTCCCTACTACCTGCGCCTGGCGTTGGAGCAGGGCTACTGGCCCCAATCGCACCTGGCGGCTCCCAGTGTGGAGGCCATGCGACGCGAGGTGGAACTGGCGAAAGAGCTGGGCTTCAATGGCATCCGCATCCACCAGAAGCCCCAGCAGCGTCACTACATGCAGGCGCTCTATCATCTGACCAAAGCCCTCGACCCCACGCGGCCCGTCATCGCCAATGACGGCTGGGAGCAGCTCAGCAGCGACATCTACGGGGTTCACGATTATGCCTTCAACGGGGATACTCTGCGCGCTCGCTATGGCACCACCGAGACGCTGGCACACACTCTCCACCAGGAGCAACCAGGCTCTCATGCGATCCTGCTGCCCGGCAGCCAGTACACGGACGAGCCAGTAATGCTCACCGAATGTGGTGGCATCAGCGAGACCCCTAAACCCGGCGAGCCCTGGTACGGTTATATTGCAGTAGAAATGTTCCATCGCCGATGATGAAGAGGGCCAGAGCAGCAATGGCGTAGAGCACGACAAAGAGCCAGGTTGCGCGACTACGAAACAGAGATGCTAGAATGGATTGGTAGACAGTGAGGCGGGAAGAATGTCCCATATTCCCGTCTGAAAGGTGTTCCATTGAGATATGCCCTCCGTTTTTGTAGCTCGCAACCTGTCCATTTGACCGTTACGTTGCAGCTATAATCTGCGTTAAGGTATGTAACATACAGCCATCTAGTCAGGAGTATACTCTATTATGTCTCTGGTGCCCAATACCTCCGAATCGACTGTCCGAGATGAAGATGCATTGCCTGAACAATCTTTCATCTCTTCCTTTTTACATATGCCGAGAAATGTCTATCTTTTACTTTTCTTTACGCTGGGCAAAGGCTTTCAACTGACTATTGCCACCTTGACGATTAATTACTATGCGCATAGCCTGGGCTATCGCCCTGATTTTATCGGTCTTTTAAGCGCCATGCCAGCGATAGGCTCCCTGGTGAGCGCGGTACCCAGCGGGCTGCTGGCCGACCGTATCGGGCGCAAGCCAGTGCTGGTGGGGACAGCCATCTTGACGCCGCTGTTTCTAGCGGGTATCGGGCTTGGCACTTCGGCGCCGTGGCTGCTGACCTGCGCCCTCTTGCAAGGGGTCGTCTCGTCGGCCTACTGGGTGACCAATATCCCGCTGCTGGTGGAGAATACGACGGAGAGGCAGCGCGTCGGTGTACTGGCCCTGAATAGCTTCCTCTTGCTCGGTGTTGGCGCGCTGGGCAACCTACTCGGAGGCGCGATCCCCGAATTTGTGGCCGGTATCCTGCATGTCTCGGCGGCCAGCCCGGTGCCGCTGCGCTGGGGTGTCATCACTGCCTCCCTGATCACGTTCTTCTTTGGCCTGCCACTCTGGCTGATACGCGAATCTAGACACGGGCGCCCTTCCGCCTCCGGCGAGGCGCCACAGGAGCAGGCACGGCGGGCGCCGCGAGAGAAAATCCCCATTGTGTTATTCGCGCAGTTGCTGGTTCCTGACCTGGTGTTTACCATGGGAGAGGGCGCGGTGGTCGCGCTTATTCAGCTTTACTTTGTGCTGCGCTTCCACCTGTTGCCCGGCCCGTTGGGGGTTATTTTTACCATCTCTGGATTCGCCGGCGGCCTCTTTTCGCTGACGGCGCCGCTCTTTGTTCACCGCTGGAGCAAATTGCGCATCATCACCACAGTCATGTTTCTCAGTTCGCCATTGATGGTTTTGATCGGCTTCGCGCCGACGCTTGTGCTGGCCGTGGGCGGCGAATACACGCGTTCTTTCATGCGCACGCTGATCGAGCCGATCTACGCCGCCTTCGCGATGGAACAGGTTTCAGATCGCCAGCGGGCGACGTTGGCAGGCTTCTATTCGGTCACCTGGAGCATCGGCTTTAGCATTGGTCCTACCGCTGCAGGTTGGTTGCAATCCACTGTCAGCCTGTCGGCAGCCTTTGTCTTTGGCGCGGTCTGCCTGCTGATGTGCCCAAGCCTGCTGCTGCTCTCATTTGGCAGAAAGAAGAGGTAATGTTGCTATGGCCAGAACACGTTTTGTGCTTGTGCGTCATGGAGAGACGCACGCGAACCGCGAATTTCGCTACATCGGCTCGCGAGATGATGCGCTGACCGACCTGGGGCGCACGCAGGCCGAGCAACTGGCGGGGGCGCTGGTCATTCTACCGGTGGCCGCGGTCTATAGCAGTCCCCGGCAGCGAGCGTATCATACAGCCCTGCCTATCGCGGCCCAGCACAACCTGGAGGTGCAGGTACTCGATGACCTGCGCGAATGCGCTTTTGGCCACTGGGAGGGCTTGAGCCGCGCCGAGGTACTGGCCGGTAGCTCCGAAGACGCGCAGCACCTGCTAGCCTGGGAGCGCGATACCGCGATCGCGCCACCGGCAGGCGAGAGTCTGGAAGCCATGCACAGGCGCGTCGTGGCTGCCATTGAGCGCCTGCACCAGGTACACATGGGCCAGACAATTGTGCTTGTATCGCACGTGGGGCCAGTGAAAGCCCTGCTCTGTGCAGCGCTGGACGCGCCGGTCTCGTCGGCCTTTCGTATCTTCCTTGACCCCGCTACCATCAGCCTGCTTGATTGGCAACAATCTGGCCCCGTAGTTCGTCTAGTAAATAGCCACGCTCACCTGGGCTGGGAACAGGCACGCTGGATGGCGCGCGTTCCCTAAACTCAAAAAGTCCTGACTCATCTATAGCCCATATGGAGGGGCCATGTGCTGATTTTGAGGGAAATAGCGTATTACTAGTTGCAAGCTATAATTCCTACGCGGCTAATGTGATCAGAGTTGCGCCCAAGTCGCTCGCCCTTCGTAGCTTTTGCTAAGCCCTAATAATGTGATCTATTTCATAGCCTGAATGTGCTACATACTGTATAGTATATAAAGGGATAACAGTGCTTTCTTGAATGCCAGGAGTATTGATCGATGAAGTCAAGTATCGTAGACTCCTATTCTTCAGCGGGTTTCCAGGATCGCGCTTTCGGCGGCGCGGCCGGCAACGATCCCCGTCTTGTTTCGCGCGCCGGCGATCCCAGGCGGCAGCCCGCATCTTCGCATCCGCCAGCGCGCCGCGTGGCGCTGGCGCCGGTCGAGGGCTGGCTACCCCTGCTGCTCTTGCTGGTGGCGGTCTACAGTGTGGTCTTCTCGATTATGTACGCGAACTGGGTAGATCATACATTTATCTTGCTCTGGAGCGCCCCTGGCGGCTTGCTGGCCGGGCTGCTGGTGGCGAAAAGCCAGCGTGTCCCGCAGGTGATGCTGCATGTCGCGGCTTGCCTGGCCGGATACTGGCTCTCGGTCTGGTTGACGACTACTGTAGCCCTGCATATTTCCTGGCTGGCACTGATAGACGGCCTGCGCATGCTGATCACTGGCGGTGTCTCAACCACCGCTGGCACAAGCAGCGAAATGGTGTTTCTTTTTTATCTGGCGTTTCTGTGTTTCTTCCTCGGCTATCTTGGCACCTGGTTGATCTACCGCGCTCATCTTCCCTGGCTGGTGGCGCTGGCGTACTGCTCTATTATGCTTGTCAATCTGAACTATACCCGGCAGGAGCATTTCTTCCTGGTCGTTGTGCTGCTGGGGGCGCTGATCTTGCTGATCGCGCGCATTCAGCTTGTTACCCAGCTAGAGCAGTGGAGAAGCGAGGGCCTGTATACCGATCGCCCCTGGTTGCGGGCCATCTCCTCGCGCTGCATGAACATTGCTTCCGTCCTGACGGCGCTTATCCTTATCGCAAGCTGGCTATTTCCGGTATTCACGCAGGCGCAATGGGGTGTCCACTTCTGGAATGGCCTGGATAATACGATGGCGAATATCGCGCATCGCCAGGTCTCGCTGCAGAATATCGGTTCCCTGGTGAAGCCCTATGACAATCCGACCAACTTCTTCGGCGATCAGCTTACGGTGAGCGGCAGTGTAGATCTGCCCACTGGTGAAGTGCTGAATTATCAGGGGAGGGTAGTGCCTCAATATCTAGAAGGTTTTACCTACGATCACTTCGATGGTCATACGTGGATCTCGGCTATCGCGCAGTCTAGCCCGAAGAACTACTCTCCAGGGAGCCAGATTCCGCCTGACGTGCAGAATGCCACTTCTGATCAGACCTTCCTGACGATACAGGTTGTGCAGCCACCGGCCGGCACGAGAAGCTATATCTTCGCGCCCGCCCAGCCGGTGAGCTTTAGTGTGCCCACCACGGTGTATGGCGCTGCCTGGGCCAGCGCCTGGACGCAGCAGAGCGTCTTGACCAGGGGCGAACGTTACACTGTCACGTCAAACATGCCCCAGATCACGACGGATGATGCTGCCAGCATCGGTCTTCCTGATGGGGGTCCAAACGCGTGGAAGAGCGAGCCGAACTATGCTCTGCTCGAAGACTATTATCTCCAGGTACCCAGCGGGCTACCTCCCGCGCTCCTGCAAACAGCTCAAGCGTGGACACATGGGGCGCAAAACGCCTACCAGGCCACGCAAATGCTGGAGGCGCGCCTGAGCGATCCCTCGCATTTTACCTATTCTGTCTCTAATGTTCCCATCCCGGCAAATGTGGATGTCGTGAGCTGGCTGCTTCAGACCCGCAAGGGGTATTGCACGTATTATGCGACCGCCATGACGGTGATGGCACGCCTGCTGGGAGTACCCACGCGCCTGGTGAGCGGCTTCAGTCAGGGGCATTACGACCGCCATCGCCAGGTATGGGTAGTGAGCGGCGATGACGCTCATAGCTGGGTACAGGTCTACTTTCCCGGACACGGTTGGATCAACTTTGATCCAACACCTGGCTTTGCTTTGAGCGACTCAAGAGACCCCAGCGTTGGCACATCGCCAACGCCAACACAGCGCGTGACCCCCGTTGCCCACGCGCAGCCTACGCCTCGTACCAGGCTCGGTGCGCGACCTCATCCCGCTGGCTCAGGCAACACGGGGATAGACAACAACGGTCCCGGTACGCCGGGACACCAGGGACTGCTACTACAATTCTCACTGATCACCCTATTGTGCTCGCTAGTGCTGTTCTGTATCGCCGCCTGGACCTACTGGTGGCGGACCCTCTACAAGAATACGACGTTCATCTCAGGCATGTACTGGCGTCTCTGTCGTGTCGCGAGCTGGGCGGGCTTCGCGCCACAAAAGTGGCAGACGCCGTATGAATATGGTAGCGCCCTGAGCCGAGCTGTGCCCCAGGCATCCGCTCCTCTACACCGTCTGACTGACCTTTTTGTGCGCGACCGCTGGGCCCCGCCTTACCAGGCGCCCTATACCGCTGAAGAGGCCGACCTGGAGCGCCTGTGGCCTCACTTGCGCAGGGCATTCTTGCCCCTGTTCTTGCGAAAATTGAAGCGCACATAAGATATCAGCGACAGCGGATGTTTCGATGCGCGTTACGCTCTGCGCTCTCCCACGTCTTCTCTGGTAGAGGCTAAATTCCTGGTGTGTTGAAGAAGTGGAGAGGATAGTGCGGTGGGGAATGAGCCCATTGTTAGCGGTACGTTTGGTTGGGGGCGGACCTTCCAGCTCTACAGCGACCATCTTGACGCCAGTGGCGTGTTCTATGATTTGAAAACCCTCACACATGTTCGTCCCACATATCGCGAGGTCCTGGGCATCCCTTCCGCGCGCCTGGAACTCGTTTTTGGCAGAGAGCGCCTTGTCTTGCGGGGTATTTCCGCCATAGATAACGTGCGCAAGATGGTCGCCTACCTCACGGAACACTGTCCAGATGTACATCTGCCTGTCTCCCCCACGAGCTGGCAGCCCACGCGAGAGCCAGAAGATGCGAAACAGGAGCACGATGAACGCGCGCAGGCCATTACTGCGCCGGTGGCGGTTCCCAGCCAGCAGCAGGCGCGCCGGCAACTGCGCCAGCGCCACTTGCGGTATCCACGAACAGCACGCGTGCGCTATGGGTC
>JALYVR010000262.1:0-1270 GCA_030853145.1 Chloroflexota bacterium
ATCCAGAGGAGAGGCTCGTCTGCGCCTTGGCCTGGCCTCCACTCCACTGTTGAGCCATCGGCGGATGGTGCGAGCGGGAATGCCCACACGAGCAGCAATCTCATCGGTAGTGAGGTGTTGCTCTCGCAAATCCAGAATGTGCTGGTACTGATCGCGCTTCTGTTCTGCTTTCGCTTCTCGGTTGCTCTCGTACACAGTCTTGGGAACGCGCCGCTTTTTTCGAGGATTCTTCCACATTGGTTCGACCATTTCACACGCCAGAGGCTGCGAAGTTCCCTCGGGAAGAGGAGGAGCGAGGGCCTGGGAAGCCTTCCGGATGGAGGCGCGCATGCGAGCCAGGAAGGTCAAGAGATACTCGCTGAGGTTGCGCAAGATGTGCCACCGATCAGAAACCTGCCTGGCTTGAGGAGCACCCTGATTGGCAGCAGCGATAGAGTCTGATCCACGGTCACGGCTAATCAGCTCGATGGAAGGGTGAGCAAGCAGCCATGCAACGACGGTGGGAACCGATCGGTCAGGAAGAAGATCCACCACCTGATGGGTTTCCAAATTGACGACTATGGTACCCCAGGTCTTGCCTCGTCGGAATGCAAAGTCGTCGAGCCCAACCTTTTTGAGCACATCTGGTGGCGGTGGAACGATGGCTGCTTTTTGACAGCGCAACAAGGTTGTCGGTGAACTCTTCATTCCCAAGCATGGAGCAAGGCGAGTTGCTGTTTGAGCACTGCTCGCAAAGCTGAGAGCACGAAGGGCTTCTCGTAATCGATTGGTCATCTGGGCGTGCGGAATAAGCACCTGAGGGAGGCGCTCAGTAAAAATCTGCCGGAGGCACTGCTCGTTGTCGCAGAAGAACCGGCGAACGGTCAACCTGAGCGTGACTCGTAAACCTGCACACGGGAGATCGGCAACGGTCCTCTGATACTGGCTGTGGGCACGCTCAGAAGGAGACGAGCACAATGGACAACAGGAATGAAGAGCAAGAGAGCGAACTTCGAGAATCATCTGCTGCTGTTCCTGGATGACCTGCTCAATGGCAAAGTCAGGACCCAGCCCAAGCGAAAACGTCCCTTCCATCTTTGACCTCATCAGACCGAGCATGAAGGCGTCCAACATCTTCTCACTGAGATGAGTATATCAAAGCTCATTGATTCAGTCATCAAGCGGTCAGAGATCACCAAACCCGGTGGAGATCCATTTTATGTTTTAAGTGACACTGTCACGCTTCGAGTGACGGATAAGGTGGAGTGGCGACCCTTGCGGTCGCCATGTC
>JALYVR010000262.1:1280-6967 GCA_030853145.1 Chloroflexota bacterium
ATGTCCCAGCCGCCATTTCATCCGTCAAGTGAAGCGGGACAGAGCACTATTGCTCTGACCACCCTCATATGACGGCCCTATGTGTAGTGGCGCCCCTCGCGGGCGCCATGTTCCAACCTGTCACATGAAGGTGGTCAGAGCACTATGGGGCAAGCCACGCCCTATGGAGACGCGGAATTGGCCTCCTTTTTAGCGTACGTTCACGCTTATGGGGAGAGCCTTCCCTTCACCCGAAATTTCGCTGGCCTGGCATATAGAGCAGCACGCACAACCGCGACACCCGATAGCACTCACACATCAATTGAGCGCTACCCGACCACAATAGGCGCCGATATCTCCTCATATCCCCACCCGTGGCCGGTATTGTACCGCCTCGGCAATATGCGGCGCCAGGATCTGATCGCATTCGGCGAGATCGGCGATGGTACGCGCCAGCTTGAGCAGCCGGTGGAAAGAGCGAGCCGAGAGACATAATTGCTGCATCGCGGCCTTCAGCAGGCGCTGCCCCGACGCCTCGGTCTCGCAGAATTGGTGGACCTCGCTGGCGCCCATCTCGGCGTTGCAGGTCAGCCTGGTGCCCACGAAGCGGCGCAACTGGCGCTCGCGCGCCGCCTGTACCCGCTGGCGGATAATCGTGGCGCTCTCCATCTGTCTCTTGTCGGCCAGCTTCTCATAATCAACACGCGGCACCTCGACATGGATATCGATGCGATCCAGCAGAGGACCGCTGATACGCTTCTGATAGCGCAGGATGGCAGTGGCCGAACAGGTGCATTCTTTTACTGGATCGTTATGGTAGCCGCAGGGACAGGGATTCATGGCAGCGACCAGCATGAAATTCGCCGGATACGTGATCGTACCCTGCGCGCGCGAGATGGTCACGACCTTATCCTCGAGCGGCTGGCGCAGAACCTCCAGCACGTTCTGACCAAACTCCGGCAGCTCATCCAGGAAGAGCACGCCTCGATGCGCCAGGCTGATCTCGCCTGGCCGGGGAATGCGACCCCCGCCAACGAGGCCTGCGTGGCTGATGGTGTGGTGGGGCGCGCGAAACGGGCGCTGCAAGATGAGCGGGACGCCGGGCGGCAGCATGCCACCAACGCTATAGATCTTTGTGACATCAAGCGCCTCCTCGATCATAACGCGCGGCAGGATGGATGGCATAGCACGCGCCAGCAGGGTCTTGCCTGATCCGGGCGGGCCGCTCATCAGGATGTTGTGCCCACCGCTGGCGGCTACCTCCAGCGCGCGCTTCACATGCTCCTGTCCGCGTACCGAGGCGATATCGTGCGTGTATTGCACATCCGGCGGCGTATCCAGCAAGCGCCGGTCAGGGGGAAACGGCTCAATCAGGCGCTCGCCGTTCAGATGAGAGACCAGTTGCCCCAACGTCTCGACAGCATACACCATCACATCCTCAACCAGCGCGGCCTCCATCGCGTCCACGGCAGGCACGAAGACGGCCTTGACGTGCCGCTCGCGAGCCAGGGCCACCATCGGCAGGATGCCGTTGGTATGGCGCACGCTACCATCCAGGGAAAGCTCGCCCAAGAAGAGATACTCGCCCACCTTCTCATCAAGCGTGATCTGACCCGAAGCCAGCAAGATACCGATGGCTATAGGAAGATCATAGACAGGGCCCTCTTTGCGGAGATCGGCGGGAGCTAAGTTCACCGTGATGCGTTTAAAGGGGAAGAGACAACCGCTATTTTTAATCGCCGCCCGCACGCGCTCGCGCGCCTCCTGGATCGCGGTATCTCCAAGACCAACAATCGCGAACGCTATCAGCCCGTTGGTGAGGTCAACCTCCACCTCGACCAGCGCGCCTTCCAGACCAACAATTGCACAACTACGTACCTGCGCCAGCATAAACCCGTACCCTCCTCAACATTTCTTCCTACCCATTATGCGTGATACCGCGCAAAAATACAAGTCTATTGATCTAATGGATGCACTTTGACGCGCAAAAGCTTTGGTACGCATGCCGCGATGGCCAGCGTTGCCAGGATGCAGGCGATGCCGCCGCTCACCACCGAAATCTCAGGTGAGAAGAGGCCCGCCACCAGACCGGACTCAAATTGGCCCAGCATGGGACCGCCGATGACAAACATGGCGTTGACCGCGTTAGTGCGGCCCCGGAACTCGTCCGGCGTCACAAGCTGGATCAGCACACCACGCAGGATCACGCTCACCATATCCGCCGCGCCCGCCCCGGCAAGACAGAGGGCCGAGAGCCAGATGGGGCCGGGCAGCAGTCCAAAGAAGACAATAAACAGACCCCACAGGATGATAGCCAGGGCGATGCCCACTCCCTGGCGCGCGATGCGACCGACGCGTCCACTCAGCGGCGTTAGCGCTACTGCGCCGATGGGGGTGGCCGCCATCAGCAGACCCAGCCCCTGCGGGCCGATGTGCAGGATATCGCGCGCGTAGATCGGCAGGAGCGCGCGCGGCGAGCCAAAGAAGGTAGCGAAAAAGTCCAGCGAGAGCACCGCCAGGATGATCGGGTGCTCGCGCAGGAAACGCATGCCATCCAGCAGCGCACCCACCCCCGCCTGGGGGCGCTTCTCAAGCGGGATGCGCGGGATGACCATCAACAGCAGCGAGCCGATGACCACAAGGTAGGAGAACACATCGATCCAGTAGATGTTTGCCAGCCCGATCCACACAATCGCAAAGCCACCAATCGTGGGACCCAGAATGAAGGTGAGCTGCATCATCACCTTGCTGAGCGAGACGGCATCAGCCATCTGGCTGCGCGGTACCAGGCTGGGGATAATGGCCTGGCGCGTGGGGAACTCGAAGGAGAAGACGCTGGCGGCAACCAGCACGACCACGTAGATAATCGGCATATTGATCACGTGCAGCATGGTGCAGAGCGCCAGGATTGTCGAGGTGCAGGCCAGCACGACTTCGACGATCAGCAGCAGCTTGCGACGATCAAACACATCGGCGAAGATGCCACCGACCAGCGAAAATAGCAGGCGCGGGATGGCCTGGACGAGGCCGATCAAACCAAGCGCGATGGGCGAGTGCGTCAGCAGGTAGACCTGCCAGGCAACGGCGACGACCTGCATCTCTGTGCCCGCCGAAGAGATCAACTGCCCCCAGAACAGCAACGCGTAATTGCGGTTACGCAGGACGTGCCACTGTTTCGTGGGAGGAGAGGTACCAGGGGCAGGCACAATATCCACCGGTGAGGCTGGCGGGTTGTCTAGATCTTTCGGGGGTTCGATTTGCATAAGCTTCTACGCTGTTTCCTCAGTCAGGGTAACACATTTTTTGCTGGTTAGGCGCTGGTAATAGCGGGCAGCACAATCACTTCTTGTCCAGGCTTCAGCGGCGTCTGAAGACCATTGAGACCCGTAATCATTTTATTGTTGACAAAGATCTTGATGTGATCCCGCACATGACCTTGCTCGTCGCACAGACATTCCCAGACCTGACGATGCTCGCTTTGCAGCACCTCCAGGAGTTGCTCTACTGTGCTTGCCCGCACGGGTATCTGGCTCTTCCCCCCGCTGTAGGCACTTAACGTCGATGGCAAACGCAAGGTGACTACTGGATTCTCATCGCCACTCATGCCTCGCTCCTGCCTTCTTCGTTCGTTCTTGCGCGCTCTCGCTGGAGAGTTTTCACGGGACACTCTACCTGTACCCTTTACTGGCAGTATAGTTCCAAAAAGTCTAGCGTTCTATTGACCGCTTGCTTTCTGTTTGATTTATACGGGTATTGCTAACCGTACGGGCTGAACTACATAGGCCGCTACCCCCTTTGCCTCCGAGAAGGCATCAGGTCTACGTTTGCGTAAGATGTTGTACGAGCCGTTGACATCAGCACAGATGATGCGCCTATCCTTGGCCCGATACAACCGGTTTCTCCGTCCAATGCGCTTGCCACTAAAGGTGTAGGCTGTCTCATCATTGGGCTGATAGGTCGGAATCGGATCCAGGTCCAGAAAGCTCGCTGCTGACGTATAGCTCTCTTCCTGGACCTCGACCTGGATGCCTACAAGCGCCGCTTTGTAGGTGAGCATGTCAATGAAGCGAGCATGCGGAATGCTGACAAAGTTTTGGTTGTTCTTTCTTCCCATGCCGACCTCTTGCTTCCAGAGCGGGTTCTTGCCCACAATGATAGTTCCTACTTCCTCTTGTACCAGAAAGTCAAGAATGCTCTTACTAGCAGCGTGCAAGTAGTGGTTGACCTGTCGATTGCGCTTAGTGGTAAGCCGCTCCATTTGCTTGGTGACACGCTCACGATCTCTTTTAGGAAGGCATAGCGTTAGCTCTTTCATGCGTTTATTATACCACTGATTCATGGCTTTAAGTGGGCGACCGTTAACCAGGCGAGGGACAAAGTCCTCACGGTTTGCAGTTATCGCCGCTAAATTGGTCACGCCAAGATCAATGGCTACGCACAACGCAGGATCAACCGGTGCCTGGATGGGGTCTTTACTGTAGACAACTTCGACCACATAATGGCCGTGTCGAGGAGCAATCCGGACTTGATCAATATGCTGCTGTTGGGTCTGCACACTGATCGCTAATCCTGAGGGTCGGATCACCCCTTGTATCCCCTGCTTGCTTTGGCCTCCATGCAGGGCTTGCACGGTGTAGACCAGCATGTTCCGGCCCTCGGTTTTGTGCTTGTACCTGGGCAGGCGCGGCCGTCCGGTGAATGTGGAAGGGTCCTCTTTATAGACGGCCATGGCCTCGAAAAAGGCAGCCCACGCCCCAGCTAGTTGTTTGAGTACCTGTTGAGACACCTTTGCCGGCAAGGCGCGATAAGCTTCATGTAACTGCATGCGTCGGTCCATCTCTTCGTAGGAGAGGCGGAAGCCCTGGTGGATGAAAGCTTGCCGCATCTCGTACAAGCCGGCATTGTAGAGGTTCTTTGACTTGAAAGCCGCTTCACCAATGAGGGCAAAACGAGGATCGTCCCGATCAATGACATGCTGTTCGACCAATTGCATCGTGCCCTCCCCTCGTTATCATGCTAGATCCTATCGCATCAAGAAATTGTTCCTGGTCAATGCTAATGCGAACCTGTCCGAGATAGAGCGGGTTGGTGGAAGGAAACTCGTCGAGCATTGTGTGCGCCTCCTTATTGCGCTTGACAGCCGACTCGCGTCCAGGGATCATCCCGCTTGAGCGTCTGGGTCGGGCTTTACGGCTAGACTCTTACTGCTAGCTGAGGTGCTAGACTCACCTTAGCCAGCACACTACTCAAAATCGCCCTACAAAACCAACCATCTGAAATGAATGTAGTTAGACTATTTTTGTATGATAATGTCATATTAACACAGATATACACGCATGTCAAGGTATATTGACGTGAAAAATCAGATGTGATAGGATTCCTAAATACCACTAAGGGAGGAAAACACATGCCGATAGAGATGGACAGAGAAACGTACTACTCCACTGACGAGGCATGCGGCTATCTTGGCGTCTCACGAGACACGCTGAATAGGATGACAAAAGATGGTCGATTGCATAAATATCGTCGCGGGTTTACCAGAACTACTTACTATCGTGAAACCGAATTAGCGGCATTAAAGACGTTCCATAAAGTAGACAATGATGAAGTTAGCGAGAATTGAAAAGAAAAACGAGAAAGCATCCAAGAAGTATGGCACTCTTCCCCATGTTGGCAAGCATCGTGAGTTGGTGAAGGCACCCTTATGT
>JALYVR010000263.1:0-1292 GCA_030853145.1 Chloroflexota bacterium
ACATACGACTGCCAAGCAGATACCCCATGCCAAGGATAATCAACAGGCCCAGGATCGTGAAGATGAGCAGCGTTTTCCCTGAAACGTCGGTCACCGGCCTATCTAAAATCAGTTGCAGGACAAATTGTGCCAGGTTCTTACCCAGGTCCAGATACAAGAAAAAAGCCGCCAGGCCTACAAATGGCCAGAGGAACACCTCTCGGCGCCAGCCCCTTTGATACCCTATCATCGCAAAAATAGGCAATATGATAAGATACAAAGCTAACTGAACAGTAAGATGCCAGATCATACTTCCCTGTCTCCCCTTTATGGCATCAGAGACGACTTGGCGTTACTAAGATACCGCGTTATCACAGAACTCACTACGAACCTCCCTTAATGCCCGCTCTCGCATCTATCATACCACAGGTCACCTATAAAAATATAGCCAGAAATGCGCAATTTTACTGAGAAGTGTGGTTTCATCTACCGCCGTGTTGCGGCACGCCACCTCTCAGCAGCGTGCCGCACCTGCATCTGGGTAGATACGCTCCATACACTTATGATAGACGCCCCCAAAAGCTCGGTGGGTGCCAGAGTGCATCTATTGACGCCCACCCAAAAAGAACAGAAATTCGCATCTTTGCCTCAGATATGATATACTATAAGAAACGGGAACCGCCTTGTCCGCTTGAGGCGTCGATGGGCGTGGCAGGCTGGCGCGGCGAGGCCAGCTCTATTGATTCTCAAAAATCGCCTGCACGGAGCCATCTGTATACACAGGTTGTCATCTCAACTCTCTATCGCCTCCTGGCTATGCCTGATTTTTCTGTGAGGATGCTTTCTATGGAACTTGGCAATATCAAGGTCGTTAGTATCGTCGAGCAGATGACGAGCGCCTATCTTGACTACTCTATGAGCGTGATTGTCAGTCGCGCGCTCCCAGATGTCCGCGACGGCTTTAAACCCGTGCATCGCCGTATATTATACGCTATGGACCAGATGGGCCTGCAATCGTCGAAGACCTTCCGTAAGAGCGCGGGTACCGTGGGTGAGGTGCTGAAGCTCTACCATCCCCACGGCGATGTGGCCGTCTACGATAGCCTTGTGCGCATGGCCCAGCCCTGGTCTATGCGCTACCCGCTGGTCTTGGGGCAGGGGAACTTTGGTTCGCAGGATGACGATCCGCCGGCAGCGATGCGCTATTGCGTCACGGGAGACACACTCGTCATCACTGACAGCGGGCTGCTACCCATCAGCCAGCTCTCACAATCGGGCGTCGAAGACGTTTCCGTGCGTGTCCTGTCAAAAGA
>JALYVR010000263.1:1302-6938 GCA_030853145.1 Chloroflexota bacterium
GTCAAAAGATGGGCAAACTAATACAGCCAGCAAGTGGTGGGATTGCGGCGAATTTTCGACATGGAGCGTGCGGACACAGCGAGGATACGAAGTCACAGGTACGTCAAACCATCCTCTGCTGGTGGCAGAGCCTCATGCTTCTGATGGGCGCGTCACGCTCACCTGGAAAACTATTGCTCAGTTAGCTGTTGGCGACTATGTCGTACTGGATCGAAGCAGCAACCTGTGGCCGGAGCAGTCCGTTGCCCTGCATTCGTTCTCTTCCTCTGTTTCCCCAAAACCTCGTGTAAAGCAGCACGCACTTCCAGAGGCGCTGGACGAGGATCTGGCCTTCATTCTGGGTGCATTGTTGGCAGAAGGAACGTTTCGCGAAGAGGTCATAGAGTTTACCAATACCCTCGGCAACTTTGCCGAGCACTTTATCCAGTCGTGGCAACGCGTCTTCCCAACGTGTCGCTTGCATATCTTTGAAAGGAAACCAGTCGGCTACGGCAAGAAGCCGTTCCTGCAAATCCAGGTAGTAAGTCAACACGTCATCGCGTTCATCAAAGCTCTTGGATTGTCAGGACGCTCGGCACAACGGCAGATACCTGAGGCAATCTTGCGCTCACCCCGCCTTGTGGTAGCGGCTTTCTTGCGCGGCCTGTTTGAGGGTGATGGTGCGGTCGAAAAATCCGGCCGTAGCTTGCTACGGCTAAGTCTGACGGCCAGTAATCGTCTCATGCTACGCCAGGTTCAAACGCTTTTGCTACGTTTTGGAATTGTGTCGTCATTGAATGAAGATAGAACTCGGAAGATGCATCGCCTCCTGATTTCTGGCTACGACAATCTGCTCCTGTTCGCTCGCGATATCGGTTTTACCTCGGCAGTGAAGAGCAATGCGCTGGCTGCAATCCTTAAACTGCACACCGGCAAGGCATTATCACGCACCGATTTTATCCCTCACCTGGCCAAATATGTTAGAACACATGCCTCGCGTGGACAGAGTGAGTGGCTGTCCAAACACAATTTTGATCGTACAGACCGTCTGGTCGCAGCGCAGTCCCGACTCGCTCAGGTGTTACCAGCAGTGGCCGTTGCCGAGACCGAGAATCTGGTGAGCCAGCATTATCTCTTTGAGCGAGTCGAAAGCATCGAATATGCGGGAGAACATCCGGTCTACTCCGTGCGCGTGGATAGCGAGTGTCACTCGTTCGTGGCAAACGGCTTTGTGAATCATAACACCGAGGCCAAGATGGCTGCTATCGCCGACGAGATGCTGCGCGATATCGACAAAGATACCGTCGATTTCGTACCCAACTACGATAACCAGGCCACAGAGCCTACCGTTATGCCCGCGCGCCTGCCTAATCTGCTCCTCAATGGCTCCACAGGCATCGCCGTCGGCATGGCCACCAATATCCCCCCTCACAACCTGCTCGAGGTTTGCAATGGGATCATCTACCTCGTTGATAACCCCGAGGCCACCACAGAAGAACTCTCGCGCATCATTCGCGGACCCGATTTCCCGACCGGCGGCATTATCCAGGGGCGCGAGGGTATCCGCAATATGTATGCCAACGGGCGTGGACGCATTGTGGTGCGCGCGCGTACCCATTTTGAAGAGGGTGAGCGCTCCAAGGTCACGATCATCGTCACCGAGCTACCCTACCAGGTGAATAAGGCCGACCTGGTGAAGAAGATCGCGGAACTGGCGCGCGACAAGAAGATCGAGGGTATCTCCGAGGTGCGCGACGAGTCCGACCGCCAGGGGATGCGTATGGTCATTGAGCTGAAGCGCGATGCCTCCCCGCCCAGCGTGCTCAACTCGCTGTACAAATACACAGCCATGCAGAGCGCGTTCAACGCCAATATGCTCGCGCTGGTCGAGCAGCAGCCGCGTATTCTGACGCTCAAGGCCTTCTTGCAGTACTACATCAATCACCGCGAGACCGTGATTACGCGCCGCACACGCTACGAACTGGCAAAGGCCGAGGCGCGCAAACATATTCTGGAGGGCCTGAAGATCGCCCTGGATCACCTCGATGCCCTGATCTCGACGATCCGCCAGTCGCGCTCCTCCGGGGCCGCGCTGGTGCGCGAAGTGCAGCAACTCTTTACGCTCTCAGAAGAGCAGGCCAGGGCTATCCTGGAGATGCGCCTGGCCCAACTCGGCGCCCTGGAACGCCAGAAGGTCGATGATGAGCTACAGATAGTGCAGAAAAACATCGACTACTACAATCTGCTGCTCTCCGACATTGGCGAGATTCGCCGGCTGATTAAAGTGGACCTGGAGGAACTGAAGACCAAATATGGCGATCCTCGTCGCACGGATATCCAGGATGCCGAGATTGGCGAGTTCACCGAGGAAGACCTGATCGCTAACGATGAGGTGGTGGTCACGCTGACGGAGAAGGGCTACATCAAACGCCTCCCCTCCAACACCTATCGCGCCCAGCGCCGGGGTGGCAAGGGCATCACCGGTATGGTCACGCGCGAAGATGATGCCGTGCGCCACCTGCTGGTCACCCATAACCACGACTCCCTGCTCTTCTTCACCGATAAGGGCCGCGTCTTCCAACTGAGAGTCTACGAGTTGCCCGATGTGAGCCGCACCGCCAAGGGCGAGCATATCATCAATCTGATCTCTATCGAGCAGCGCGAGCGCGTCACCGCTATTGTGAGCGTCTCCAAAGGCGTCAGCCACGACTTTATGATCGTCGCTACCAAGAAGGGCGAGGTCAAGAAGACGGTGATGGATGAGTTTGAGGTGGTGCGCCGCCAGGGCCTGATCGCTATGGACCTGGAAGAGGATGATATGCTCATCGGCGCGAAACTGGCCCGCTCAGATGACCATGTCTTGCTGATTAGCGCCCAGGGAAAAGCCATCCGCTTCACGGTTAAGGAGTTGCGTTCAGCCTCGCGCACCAGCGGCGGCGTGCGCGGCATCCGCCTGGGCAAGGGCGACCAGGTTGTCTCACTGAACCTTACGCCTGCGGACAGTGAACTGCTGGCGGTGACCGAGCGCGGCTACGGCAAGCGCACACTTATCGATGACTACCCGGTGCATAATCGCGGCGGCAATGGCGTGCTTACCGCGAAGATTACTGAGAAGACTGGCCCTGTCGCCACGGCGCGCATCATCACGGAGCAGGATAACGACCTGATGATTATCACCGCCGCCGGTGTGGTTATTCGTACCGACGTAAGCAGTGTCCGCTGCTCAAGTCGTGATACTCAGGGTTCGCGCCTGATGTCCATTGCTGAAGGCGATACGGTGGTGGCGGTAGCCACGACGAACGGCAAGACAACCGAAGAGGCGCCTGAGGACGAGTCCGATGGTGAGTCCACACCTGACATGGAAGAGATGGAAGCGCCGGAGACAGGCGGAGAGGACAATCCTGCACCCGGCGTAGAGGAGCTGGAAGTTCAGGAGATAGGGGAAGAGGATGAGGGCGTGTAGCAGTGCGCCCTCGTTCCCTTCTCTAGTACCTCGTTTCGCTACTCCGGCACGCTGCTGTGAACATGGACCGGGGTAGCATCTGCCCCTGCACATGGCTTCAGACCATGTGAAATATCTTCACCTCGGCCTCACTATGGAGAGGATGGCCCTCCCGTACTCTCTGGGCAGCCATGCGGTCCTTATTCACCTCCAGCATGATGAGTGGGAAGGTGCGATGAAACTCTGCCTGAAGCGCCTGCGCTTTTTCTTGCGAGATCGTCGCCCGCTGCTCGTATGCAGAAGCCAGGATCTCGTGTTTCTCTTCTTCTGATAGCTCGCTCAAGAGGAGATAGGCCAGGACGAATTCAGGCTTGCCCCGCTGGGCATAGGCACGCGCGCATTCAGGGCAATCAGCGCCCTGCGCTAGCTTCTCGCGCGCATGTGTCGTAAAAACTTCTTTGAGTGTTGAACCATACAACTCTGCAAACATATTGCCCATGGTAGCGCTCCTTACAGGAACGGCTCTTGCAGTCGCCCAACTATGATCACCAACGCATACGTTTAAGAGCATCTTCGCTTTACACAGTAAAGGTACTATCCTCTCTCTTATCATAGTAGCATACCGCATACTATCATGTACAGGTAGATGTGCTCACAAACCAATCACACAAGCAATGGCTGGGCTAACTGCTCGTACTGCGAGATGCGCAGATCGGGGAAGGGAGGACAGGGCGCCTATGCTGTGGCGCGCTCCTCGCGATGCCACTTGCGAGCGTACACAAACAGCTCGCGAAACGCGCGCGCGATGACGGCAGGTTTGGCCCCTGTGGCCCGCCCACCCCTGCGCGGCAGGTGACGAACGCCCACCTGCGTATATGTGTAGCCGGCGCGCGTAAACTTATAGAGGATCTCCGTGTTAATCATGGCGCCTCGCGTCTCCAGCGGATGATCGCGAAAGAAGCGCGCGCGATAGAGCTTGAAGGCGCAATCCATGTCGCGCACGCGCAGGCCAAACACCAGGCGCACCAGCATCTTCCAGCCCCAGGCGTTGAGCTTGCGCATCCACGTGTCCTGCCGGGCTATGCGATAGCCCAGCACGGCATTGTACTCTTCAATGAGTGGGAAGAAACGCTCTATATCATGTATATCAAACTGCCCATCAGAGTCCATAAAGAAGGCAAGATCTTTTGTCACGGCCTCGAAGCCGCTCACAAGCGCTGCCCCGTATCCCTGGTTGATAGGATGATGAATGACGCGCACTCGTGGGTCGGCCGCCGCCATGCTCTCCACCATCTCCCCGGTCGCATCTTTACTGCCATCGTTTACGACAATGACCTCGAAGTCCTGCACCCAGGGAGTCAGCGTATCAATCACCGCACGCACTGTATCCGCAATCGCTGCCTCCTCGTTATGCGCTGGCAGAATCACCGACAGGGTGTGCCGTGTCCTGACCTTGATATCGTTGGTTTCCGACTCTGACTGCATCTTGCTCATCTCTTCATTACTTCCCTTGTAGATTAGCTATCCCCGGCGAGGAGCCGCCACGCTTCTTCTCGCGTCTCTGTAGCTTGACTGCTGATACCCGGAGGCGCATGCCCGCAATGTTTTGTTGTTGATCCTGGCCAGCGCGCTCTTTGGCGGTAGGTGCTCACAACACATGAACGAATAAAGGACACCAACAGCCACTCGATGATACCATTATGGCTAGAAAATGCGCTTGATAGGCTATGCCACCCCTTCATGTCTATGGGGGAATCGCCCGTTACCCTGCCGAACCTACGAACTTTTGCTTACATACGTCGTAGGTTCTCTAGCGAACGCCTGGCGCTCTCCAGCGATGGCATGCTTGGCTGGTCATGCTCTACCGCGTACCACTGCACTCCGCTTTCCTGGGCGGCCTTGCAGATGCCCGCTATGTCCAGCAGGCCATCGCCTACCTCGGTGTAGGTGCGATCGGCGCTCATATCTTTCAGGTGAATCAGCGGCACGCGGCCGGCATAGCGTCGCAGGTAGGCTATGGGATCGACGCCGGCGTATGCCGCCCAGTACACGTCAAGTTCAAGCGTGACCAGGGCCGGGTCGGTCTCCTTGAGCAGGATGTCGAGCAGGTACTCGCCAGCGCTCTGCTGAAACTCGAAGTCGTGATTGTGGTAGCCAAAGGTCACGCCACGCGCGCGACAGCGCCGCCCGATCTCATTGAAGCGCGGCGCCAGCA
>JALYVR010000264.1 GCA_030853145.1 Chloroflexota bacterium
TTGCTGCAAATCAATAATGTGAATGCCATTGCGGTCCGTGAAGATGAATGGCTGCATCTTGGGGTTCCAGCGCCGGGTCTGATGCCCGAAGTGGACACCGGCTTCCAGCATCTGCTTCATTGAGATAATGTTCGCCAAAAATGAATCCTCCCTTGTGATTCCTCCGCTCTCTTCTTACCAGCATAAGGGTTCCCCGTGGAAGTGATTTCAAGCGGCACTTCGAGCATGCCCTGCCATGTTATCCCGAATGGATCGAGGGGGCACCAGGGTTTCGCCGGTCAAAGAGCGTGTGTACTTACCTGTGTGACTACCAGAGCACACGAGTGCAGGAGATGGTTCCTGCTAACGTGAAAGTATAGCACAGCGCGGATAAAGAAGCAAGAAAACATGCAGCTTTGCATACAGGTAAAACAGGACCATTGGAAAGTTGCCCATCCTTCGTAGCTGCGCGATTGATCGCGCCTGGCAACCAGACCGACCGGGTAAACCAGCGCGATCAATCGCGCAGCTACGAAGAGCGAGTGACTTCTCAATGGCCCTGGACAGGTAAAGGTGGCATGTTGACAGCGATGTCTTCCTCGATTATCATGAAATGTGTCATACGAGAGATGGATACGTAGCGGGGCGGAGGAGGAGAGAACACTATGTTGCAGCGCAAGATCCGCTATCGCCGCGTGCAATTACTAGCCTACGATCTCAGTGACACCCCCCCTCTGGAGTTTACCCCCGATCAGCCCCAGCCCGCTACCGCCAGCAACAAGCCTTTCCCCTTCTATACTCGGGCCTTTACCTCGCAAGGTTCGGCTGTTTCCGCTCGCACCCAGCCCCGGCGCTTCACCCCCCGCTTCTTGGAGGTAATAGTAAAGTATAAAGTGTGTACATATTTATTTATATGTATGCCGACAAAAGCTGACACCGTGCCATGTATTGCATTGAGGTAGAAGGTAGAAAGGGTAGTAGTAGTAGAGATGATAAGGATTCTTATAGCAGATGATCATTCGCTGATTCGCCGCATTGTACGCGAGATAATTGAACATGAAAGCGACATGCAAGTTGTAGCTGAGGCACGCGATGGGCACGAAGCCGAGGCGCAGGCAGCGGAGACGCAGCCCGATGTCGTGCTGATGGATCTGGCCCTGCCGGATTATGATGGCTTCGAGGCGACCGAGCGCGTCCTCGCCTGCTCCCCAGGCTCACACGTCGTAATGCTCACTGCCTCCCAGCAAGAGCATCTGGCATTCCGGGCCATACAACGAGGAGCCATCGGCTATCTTACCAAAGATATCGAGCCTGAGGCGCTGGTTGCCGCCATTCGCTGTGCCGCGCGCAACGAGATGTGCATCCCCGGCCCACTAGCTACCCGCGTCCTGGCCCACCTGCGCATGCTGACGCTCAATAGCGCGCTCTATGGGTCTGGACCCGGCTATGACGCGCAAATTTCTCCCTCTTCCCCCCTGAGCGCGATGCACTACAACGCGCAGCCATACCCTGGCCCATGCTTAAACGGCCATGGCAGCGCCCGCCACTTGACTGAACGCGAGAACGAGGTGCTTGATCTCATTCGCAAGGGACGCAAGAATCGCGAGATCGCCAGGGAGTTGCGCATCGCGGAGTCTACCGTCCACAAACACATACAGAACATCTTCGAGAAGCTCCACGCCAGGAGTCGGACCGAGGCAATCTATCTCATGAGCAACCGAGGCGCATAACGCCCACAGGGGTGCCGGGTCCATTGGCTCCATGCCAATGGGGGCACCCGCTGTGAATCGGCCCCCTGTCATCCTCCCCAGGCACAACGCGCACCACGCCTGCATCACACAACATTCCTCGGAATGCGTGAAGTGAGATCGCGCACAACATCCTTAATATGCGAGGACGAGAGGCCGTACAACTCCTTGAGAATCGAGGGGGCGCCATGCTCAATAAGCGTATCGGGGAAGCCGATCAGCCGCACCTCAACATCGTTAAGCCCGTGCCGCTCCAGCAGTTCAAGGACAGCGCTGCCAAAGCCTGCCGCGACCATATGATCCTCAACGGTGACCAGACGACGTGTCTTGCGCGCCAGGCGCAGAATCATATCCTCGTCAAGTGGCTTGGCCCAGCGCGCATTCACCACAGCGACACGAATGTCTTCCTCGGCCAGTTCCGCGGCCGCTAACTCGGCCTGCGCCACCGTCGTGCCAAACGCCAGAATCGCGCAATCGCGCCGCTCGGCCTCCTCAAGGGTCGCGGGGCTAATCAGTTCGGCCTCGCCAACCGCCAGCATATGCAATTCGGCATCCTGCGGCACGCCAAGCGCCTTCCCGCGCGGATAGCGCAGGCTCACGGGACCGTCCATGTACAGGGCAGTGTAGAGCATATGGCGCAGTTCGTTCTCATCTTTGGGAGCCATGATCTTCATATTAGGCAGAATACGCATGAAGGCGATATCGAAGACGCCGTGCTGGGTCGGGCCATCCTCTCCCACAACGCCCGCGCGGTCCATCGCGAAGACCACGTGCAAGTTCTGCATACAGACATCGTGAACCACCTGGTCAAAGGCGCGCTGCATGAACGTAGAGTAAATGGCGACCACAGGCCGCAGGCCACCGACAGCCAGCCCGGCAGCAAAGGTGACGGCATGCTGCTCGGCGATACCCACATCAAAATAGCGTTCGGGGAAGCGCTGGTGCAGCTTCTTCAGGCCCGTCCCCTCCGCCATCGCCGCCGTGATCCCTACAATACTGCTATCTTTCTCCGCCAACTCCACCAGGGTCGTGGCGAACACATCGGTGTAGGCCGGAGGATCGCCCAGATTCTTCTTGATGATGCCCGTTGTGTAGTCAAAGGCGCCCGGACCATGCCACTTCGTCGAGTCGTTTTCGGCATGCTCCCAACCCTTGCCCTTCTTGGTGATCACCTGCACGATCACCGGGCCTTCGATATGTTTGATATTCTCGAAGACATCCACCATCAACGGCAGATCATGGCCATCAAAGGGACCAAAGAATTTGAGACCCAACTCCTCAAAGACCGTGCCACTTTTGCTATGCATCACGAAATGCTTGAAACTGGTTTCCGCGCGTCCGGCAGCTTCGCGTGCTATATCTCCTACTACGGGAAATTTCTCTATCGAGCCTTTCGCCATCTCACGCAGGTGCTGGTAGCTGGGCAAAGTCTGCATACGGCGCAATTTGCCTAGTGAGGCCGGAATCGCCCCTACGTTGTCGGAGATCGATTTCTCGTTATCGTTCAAGACAATGATCAAGTTCTTCTTCAGGCTGCCCGCGTTATTGATGGCCTCCAGCGCCATCCCGCCGGTTAAAGCGCCATCGCCAATAATCGCAACAACCTTGAAGTCCTGGCCTTGCAGGTCTCTGGCAACCGCCAGGCCAAGCGCTGCCGAGATAGAGGTACTGGCATGGCTGGCCCCAAAGACATCGTAGGGGCTTTCCTCACGCCTGAGATAGCCGGAAAGTCCCCCAAATTGTCGAATAGTATGAAAGCGATCATGGCGTCCAGTCAGCAATTTATGTACATAGGCCTGGTGACCGATATCCCATACCAATAAATCTTCCGGTGTATTGAAGACATAGTGCAGAGCCATTGTTAGCTCAACCACGCCCAGGTTAGGGGCCACATGTCCCCCTTTCACCGAAACTTTTTCAATGATCTCACGCCGAATCTCCTCGGCCAACTGCTGCATCTGCGCCATAGTCAGGGAACGCAACTGTACAGGACTATCAATGCTGTCGAGAATCCTCGCCAATGACTTCCTCCAATGTGTAGGGGTACTACCGCCGCGATGAGTACCCTGCTTACTTGAACCGTTGATAATCCAGTGCCCCGGTTCATGATAGCGATAAAACAACCTATGACATATATGCTATCACATCGATAAAGACGCTTTAGCAAGGTATAACGGGGTGAAAAAAGCTCACCTCCTAACCTCCTATTATAGGGCTATCTCTCACGCCTAACAAACATCCCAGGTCAGAAAATTCATGCACTTGAAAGCTTGACAGGCCTTCCGACAGCCTGGCAGGCTGTCGGAAGGGGTACAAAAGATCTCTTGACAGGGATACACTTTCTTCTTATCATGGCGTAGAGTACTACTATCGCACAGGAGTACACATCGAGTAACGGAGATACACCCATGCGGGGACAACAAGAAAGGAGAGGCGACGCTTCTCCCCTGATCTGACAAGGTGGGTCAAGGGGACTGCGGCGCAGAGTGAATGACGAGGAAAGATAGCGAGAAGGACGCAGAACGTCCACATTACTATTCTCAGTTCTGGCTGGACGTGGCTGCTGGACGCAGGATCATCGGCGGTCCCAAGTCTGACGAGGAAACGGATCTGGCCGAACCAGAGGTAGTAGAGATAGCCGCGCCACGCAGAGGAGGGCGTGTCACCACAGTTCCTGACTCTGATGGACACATACATGCCCGGATACAGCCCGAAGTTGATGATGAAGCCGAGGCGGAATTTGAGGACGAACTGGACAGCGAACTTGAAGTAGATGAAGACGAACTGGCGGACGAAGTTGACGATCAGGAGTTGCCCAATATCCTGATAGATGAGACTGATATTCCCGCCGCCGAGGTGGCCGAAACCGCTGTTCCTGAGGCCGAGGTGGCCGAAACCGCTGTTCCTGAGGCCGAGGTGGCCGAAACCGCTGTTCCTCTAGCTAATGGAGCCGATGTCCCCGTAGATGAAGAGGCAGAGGCGACAGACGAAGAGGATCTGTTCGAAGAGGAGGAAGAGGAGGATGATGATCTCTGGCCTTCTGGACGCGGGCGCAAGAAGCCCAAGCCCGGTCGCCAGGTAAAGCCACCAAAGAAGCCCAAGCGAGACACACGACGCGGATATTAACCGCCATAGGGACCGGGGCGCCGCTGGCCGGCGCCCCGGTCCCTCCCAAGCCCAAGGGCCAACCCCCTGGCCGCGGCATTTCGTGTAGGGGCGCCGCTGGCCTGCGCCCCGGTCCCTACGCGGATCAAGGGGCATCCCAGGTGCTATGGATAAATGCCGCGGATCTGTGTTGCTTCGGCGACGCGCGAGATGGCCAGCATATTCGCGGCCAGGCGCATATCGCAGTGGTACTGGTCGGCTTTTTCGGCCACCGCCACGAAGGCGCGATTCATGATGACTTCGAGCCTCTGCGTGATCTCATCAACGCCCCAGAAGAAGCTCTGAATGTCCTGCACCCACTCGAAGTAACTTACCGTGACACCGCCAGCGTTGGCCAGGATATCGGGGATGACGACAATCCCCTTGTCGTGGAGGATCTTGTCGGCTTCTGGAGTCGTCGGCCCGTTGGCGGCCTCGGAGACGATGCGAGCCTGAATACGGTCGGCATTCGCGGCTGTAATCACGCCCTCGGTAGCGGCAGGGACCAATACATCACAGGGGACTTCCAGCACATCCTGCAGGCTCATCTGCTGAGCATTCGGGAAGCCCACAACGCTCCCGCGCTCCTGCTTATGGCGCAATACGGCGGCTGGATCAAGCCCGGCCTCATTATAAATACCGCCCCGCGTGTCACTCACCGCCACGACCTTGCAGCCCTCGGTATGGAAGAGGCGCGCCGCAATCGAGCCGGCGTTGCCATAGCCCTGCACGCTGACGCGCGCGCCCGGCAACGGCATATCCATGCGCCTGGCAGCCTGGCGCGTGACGAACAGCACACCGGTGGCGGTAGCGTCGTTGCGTCCCTCGCTACCACCGATGGAGAGCGGCTTGCCAGTCACAACAGCGGGGATAGAGTACCCCATATGCATTGAATAGGTATCCATGATCCAGGCCATCACCTGGGGATTGGTGTTGACATCGGGAGCCGGGATATCGCTATGCGGGCCAATGACGATCGAGATTTCGGTGGCATAGCGGCGCGTGAGGCGCTCCAGTTCACCTGGACTCATTTCCTTGGGGTCGCAGACCACGCCACCCTTGGCGCCGCCATAAGGGATACCAACAACAGCGCATTTCCAGGTCATCCACATGGCCAGCGCCCTGACCTCGTCCAGCGTCACTTCGGGGCTGAAACGAATGCCGCCTTTGGCAGGCCCGCGATTGACGTTGTGCTGCACCCGGTGCCCAGTGAATGTCCTGATACGTCCATTGTCCAGGCGCACAGGGAAGTTCACGGTGAGTTCGCGCTTCGGCCGGCTCAGGATCTCGCGCATATCTTCGGAGAGATTGAGCTTAGAAGCCGCCGACTCAAACTGTTGAACAGCCATAGTATAGGGGTTTAGTGCGGCAGATTTCACGTCGTCGTGCATACTGCCCTCCTTCTTTCCATGCAATGAGTAAGACTGAGACCCTCGCTTATACGGGGGCCTCGTCCAGTTTTGATTTTAAAAGCCTTTGCACAATATCGGCCCTGGCCTGGCCACGAGTTCGTTTCATGACCTGGCCTACGAGCGCTTGAATAGCATTTAACTTCCCCCCGCGATAGTCAACGACTATCTTGGGATTGGCCGCTATCACCTCCTCTACGATGCGCTCCAGCTCTTGCTGGTCACTGATCGGGGGCTTCATGCCCTTCTTAAGCACAATTGCCTCGGGCATGCCGCCAGACGCAAAGGCTTCTTCCAGCACTTCTTTGGCTTGCTTGCCTGTGATGCGCTCTTTCTCAAGCAGGTCCAGCAGGTTCGCCAGCGCGGCCGGTGAAAGAGGACTTGCCTGTATCGTCAGGCTGTTGGCTTTCAGCAGGCGCACGACATCGCTCAGAAGCCAGTTGCTGACAGCCTTGGCGCGCGCCTTGAGGTCCTGTGCCTGCGAAGCAGCGAGAACGTGTTCGAAGTAGTCGCCCAGACCCTTCTCTTCGACCAGCACATTGGCATCCTGCTGAGAGAGTCCGTACTCGCTGGCATAGCGCGCGCGGCGCGCCCCGGGGAGTTCCGGCATGCGCGCGCGTATCTCCTCG
>JALYVR010000265.1 GCA_030853145.1 Chloroflexota bacterium
CCTGTGAAGAAGGGAAAGCGCCCCTTCCTCTCGTGTCACCATGTCAATCAAGGGAGGGTTGCGCTCCCAAATATGCTACAATAAGCGGAGTAGACCAGCAACGTAAGGAGCGCGTATTGATCGAGCAACAGCAGGGAACGTCCATCCTGGCGCAGGGTCAGCACAACGTCTGTTATCTGCAATTTGGACACCTTCTGCGCTTTCCAGAGGTCGTCCACGGCATTTTTACGCGCCTGGGCGGCTATAGCGAGGGTGAGTGCTGGGGGCTAAATGTCTCCGCGACCAGGGGCGATAACTTTGAGCATGTGCTGCGCAACCGCCTGCTGGCGCTCCAGGCGCTGGATCTGGAGGATCTGCCCTGCGCCACCCTCTGGCAGGTACATGGTGGGGATGTGGCCGTATTCGCTAGAGAGCATTGGGCCGACTGGCACCACGATTGGCCGTACCGGGCCTATGCCCTGGACGACAGAGAGATCATCTGGACCAACCGGGCGCGCCTCAAAGCCGACGCGTTCATCACCGATGAGCGCGATGTCGTGCTCACCATGTCCTTCGCCGACTGCACACCTCTGCTGTTCTACGATGCCACGCGCCAGGTGATCGGCATGGCGCACGCCGGCTGGCGCGGCACGGCGCGTGGCATCGCCGCCGCCACCGTCGAGGCTATGAGCGCGCGCTTTGGCTGCCGGCCCGCCGATATCCGCGCCGGCATCGCTCCCGCCATCGGACCTTGCTGCTACGAGGTCTCAGAGCATGTGCGCGACCTGTTCTATAGCGCCGTCGAATTCGATGAACAGCCCACTAACCCGCGCTACCGCGACCTGGTGCGCGAATCCGCCGTGTTCACTCTCGTCCACGGGAAGCAGCCCAGCCTGCGCCTGGATCTCGAACAGACTAATCGCCAGCAATTGCTGATAGCGGGCATTGCCCCGGAACACATTGAAGCGGCCGATCTTTGTACAAGCTGCAACCGGGACCGCTTCTTCTCACACAGGGGCGAGCACGGCCTCACCGGACGCTTTCCTGTGCTGCTGGCTTTACGGAAGCCGAAGCAGCGCCTGCAGGGGATAGATCACTATGATAGATAACCAGCCAGAGCAGCCCATAGAGGCGGCTATACAGGAACAGATGGCGGCAAACATCGCGCATGTGCGCGCGACCATCGTCGCAGCCGCCGCGCGCGCCGGGCGTAGCGCGTCCGAGATTACGCTTGTCGCCGTCTCAAAAACGATGTCACTCGATCTTGTCAGGGTAGCGTATAATTTGGGGGTGACCGATTTTGGTGAAAATCGCGTGCAGGAAGCGCTTCCGAAAATCGCGGCCTTCCAGCCGCCGGATGTGCATTGGCATATGATCGGCCACCTGCAAAGCAATAAAGCCAGCAAGGTCGTTGGCCCATTTACCTGCGTCCACAGCGTGGATACGCTCCACCTGGCGCAGGCGCTTGAGCGCTACGCTGCGGAACAGGGAAAACGGCTGCCTATCCTGCTGGAGGTCAATGTCTCCGGCGAAGCCAGCAAAGCGGGCATGTCTGCGGCACAGACACCGGAACTGGCCCGGCAGATAGTCGCGCTGTCTCACCTTGATGTGCAGGGCTTGATGACGATCGCGCCGCTGCTGCCAGACCCTGAGGATGCGCGCCCGGCATTCCGCGACCTGCGCCTGCTGCGCGACGACTTACGCGCGGCGCTGCCGCAATGCTCGTGGCAGCAGCTCTCAATGGGCATGACCGCTGATTATACTGTAGCCATAGAAGAAGGCGCCACGCTTGTCCGCGTTGGCCGGGCGATCTTTGGCGAACGTGTTTACACATAGAAGGGAACCCTGACATGAAACTTGAAGACCTGCTGTTTAGTCGCCGCCTGCGCCAGAACCACGCGCTTGAGCACGCGACAGTCACCATACTCAGTGGCCTTGTCCCCGACCTGAGTGTCTCGGCGCGCGCCACTTCAACCGGCTTTCTGATGTTTGGCAGCGATGTGGATCTGGGCGTGCTGCGCCGGGCCGTCGATGAGGCCCTCCACCGTTTGCAGATGGGCGAAGCCAACCTGGCCATCCATCCCAACTGCGGCACCAACCTGGCTGTCGGCGTCTCGTTGATGACCATTGGCACCCTGCTCGGCATGACCTCCTCGCGCACCAGCACGCGTATCACGTCAACCGCCGTCTCTTCGATGGCAGGTCTGGTAGCGGCACGTCCGCTGGGGGAACTGGTTCAGAAATACATTACCACCCTACCCGATCTCCAGGGAGTGCGCGTGACCGAGATCTTCCGGCGCAAAATTTTCGGCGTCAAAGTCATCGAAGTACGGACTGTTCAGGAGTAATCTATGACTTCTATGCTGCTTGGCATCCCTCCCGGACACGGGATCGTGTATGGCTTTATTCTCTACGGTGTCGGGATCCTCATCCTGGCGATCTTCATACGTGTGATCGCCTCATGGGTGGGCTTCGACGAGCGCAATGCGTTCATACGCTTCCTGGCTCGCCTCACCGATCCCTTTCTGGAGCCTGTGCGCCGTGTTGTCCGCAGGGCAGGGGTCATAGACATCTCATTCCTGATCTCTTCATTCCTGCTGGGTACCTTGCAGATCTTGCTACTCCAGTCGCTTCCGCGAGGGTGGTAGCCAGAGACAGCGGCGCTGTGCGTCTCAGTGTGCGCGTCATTCCACGCAGCAGCCAGAACAGCATTGTATGGGAGCAGGATAGCCTCAAAGTGCGCCTGACAGCCGCGCCTGTTGATGGGGCAGGCAACGAAGCGCTGGTAGCTCTGCTTGCCCAGCACCTGGGCCTCCCCAAACGCCAGGTCAGCATTGTCCACGGCGCTAGCGGCAGGCAGAAGACCGTCGAGATCAGCGGGCTTTCTCTGGAGGCCATCCAGCAAAAGTTGGCGTGATTGTTGCAAGGAAGGGGGTATACGCGACACATGGACTTTGAAGATGAAACGTGGCATGAAGCCACCGAAGAGGGGAGCGACGAACTGCTCTCCCAGGATGACCTGCGCCTGCCGGCGGGCGCCAGCATCCTCGTACAATTACACGCCATGCGCGCCTGGTTGGCGCGCCGCCAGGAAGAGACGCGCCTCCAGGTAGGAGAGACCGCCCTCGATCTCCAGATCGCGATGCGTGTCGAAGATCAGGAGACGCGTCCTCGCCGCCATGAACGCGAGCGCCTGGCCCGGCAGCAGCTCCACGCTCAGCAAACTCTCATAGAGACCCAGGAGCGCCTGGCCGCCTACGAAGAGGCCCAGGCATTCCTGGAAGAGTCCATTGCCCACACCAGCGGGCAGCGCGTGCTGGTAGAGTATTACCTGGCCCTCGAAGAACTGCTCCTGACAGATCCCACGGTACAGTGGCCCGCCGAAAAAACGCCCAGGATGCAGGCCCTCGCCGAGGTCCAACAACATATTGAGCGCCTCTCCACACCAGACGTGGAGTGACACGCAAGGAGAGCCCTACGCCCCAAAACTGATCTGCATCTTTTTCCCCATACGCAGCATCAAAGACGAGAGATCAAACTGGTTGGCAAGAGGAAAATCAACGTAGCCAGTTTGCGTCTGGTTGGGCAATACCACTGGCGCGATGCCCACAACCTGTGGCGCAACTGCACGCCCATCAGGGAGCAACAAGCGGGCAAGGCTGGAATAATCGATGCCGACAGCCATGCCCCCCTTATTGACCATCTGGATATACACGCGCACCGTATAGTTCCCCAGGTGCTTCTGATCATCCGAGAACTTCCCGGCCTCTCCCACTTTCAGCACCGTGATATTTACACCACTAAACGCAATCGTGCGATTGACCTGTAACGCGCCAACCGGGTTGGTCTGAGCGGGTGTTGGCGTGACGAGATCGTTGGTGGTACCAGTAACGCCTTTACCGGCACTGGGTAAATGACTATACCCGATAAATAAAAGGAGTACAACGAGACCCAGCCCCAGCATCGCCCACAGTGTTCCCATAACCCCACGCGATGTGGGCCGTTTCTCGCTATTTAATTGGTCCATAATGCTTGCATGCTCCTGCCTGTATACTAAATTGTTGCCGTGCATATTATAGCAAACGCTGTATAGAGCCAGGCTCCAGGAAGCATCAGGCCAATAGCTCGCGCAAGATAGCCACAAATCTCTCCAGGTCAAACGGCTTCTGAAGAAACTTTACGCCATCAGACGGCTCAAATTCGTAGCTCACTTCACTCACAGAGTGGCCGCTTACAAAAAGCATTTTTATGCCTGGCTTGATGGAATGCAGCTTTTTATACAATTGCTTACCCCGTACTTTTGGGAGCATCAAGTCAGAAATAACCAGCGCGATAGATCCGGCCTGGCGCGCAAACACCTCCACTCCCTGCTCGCCATCGCTCGCGCCTATCACACTATAACCATAGTCGCTCAGCACCTCCTGCAGCAGTTCCCGCAAATTATTGTCGTCCTCTATTACGAGAACCGTCTCCGATCCTCTCACCGTCGCATCTGGCAACATTTCCACCCCCACGACTACAATGCGCGGCCCGACAGAGCAAGCTGCCACCGCTTGTCCACGTTTCCTGGTGAAACAAAACTATTGTATCATACAACACGCAGGGCACAGGGGGAGAGGGATAGATAGGCTGCTTCCTTTATGCTTCTCCCTCTTCAGACGGCTGCGCCACAGCTTTTTGCAAAGCTGAGCACCCAATCTACTGCCGTGCGTTGCTTCATTTGCCTCAGGTTAAAAATGGATTATCTCTATCGCCGGGTTTCTTCTTATTATCCCAAGAAGAAGGATAAAGCTGGGGGCGAAACTCTCGATCGGCCTCAGGTATGAGACCTCTCACTTCTCCCCACTCTGGCTCCGATTGAGGAAGCGATTGATTCGAGTTCCTTCGAGCATCTGCCTCCAAACGCCCCAAATCAGCATGTGGGGCATCTATTTCTGCTAGAAGAGCTTCCAGTCTCTCTCGTTCTACAAGCAAGCTGACAGTCTCTTGACGGAGATTCAACGGAGAAAGGTTCGTTTTTGTCCTGACATAGGTGATGAGATAGCCACTTGCAGCGATCACATTTTCCAGCACCAGACCCACATACAAGGGTGAGAAAAGAGACCGCCCCTGCGACTCAAGAAAAAGCATACCGGTGACACCTATCAATACGACAAGGCTGATCAGCAAGGCAGTTAATGCCACCCTGCGTTGCCAGCGGCTCTTCTTTACGCTCTCCTGTCGTCTCGTCTCCTCTTTTCTCAGTTCTGCTAACTGTTGTTGGAGTTGTGCTAACCGTTGTTGAATAGCGGCCTTCTTTTTCCTGTTTTGATCCCCTTGACGGGAAAGGTCTGCCGCCTGTGTAGGTTCAGCCTGGTGGGAAGCATCACTGGCCTTCTCCGGCTTGATAGATGGGGCGGATTCGCCAAATTGCCTGGCTTTTTTCCTGCGCATGAGTTCGATAAATGCCTGTTCTTCTCTCTGCTTGCGGATACGAGGATCTTCCACCTCCTCCTGGAGTTTTCCCTTCACACCTCTGAGTTCCTCGATAGCCAGGCTCGTAGCACGCAGATTGATATCAACCTGAGCCTGTCTGATGAGTTTCATCATGCCCACCACAACCTGATAGTAATCCTCTTTCTGTTGAATCAGCAGGAGACGTGGCGCGAGAGCGTTCACCAACTCTGGATCGTCAACTCCCGTGAGATCCACAATGATGCGGTGAAAATCACTGATACTGCTTACCACACGCTGACAAAGAGGGCAACTGGGAGACACATTGTGGGGATGCTGTTTCCATTGCAACCAGCTTTGCTCAAAAAGCGCATGACATGGGCTACAATAGAGAAGAATAGACTTGTCCCACTCCTCCATCTGGCAGTGAGGACACTTATCTGGTTTTGGAGCAGCCTGAAAGGTTTTGCGGCAGTTGTAGCAGAAAAAAGGGTCTGAAGAGGAAGTAACACGCAACATACCAAAAACCTCAAGTTGTGTTATCTGTTCCTTTGTAAGGTGATAGCTCACATTATTGAGTGTAAGGGAGGTCTCGGTCTCTTTTGGGAATATGACAATGTTATAGTTCATTGCGATACCCTCCTTCCATAAAGGATATTTGACGGCAATCAACGGCAGTTGTCAGCGTGGATTTCTAAACAAGTATAGCATTACCACGTTATTGATGCAAAAGAGACCGAATTACTCCTCCCTGTTTATGGCTATGGCTGCGGCAAGAAGTTCTGCGCGCTATACGACCCGCCCAGCACATCGGTGGAGGAGGCACCCATCCAGCGATCCAGCACGGTGGCGTAGACCGCGCGGAAGTCGGTGGTATACTTCAGGTTGCCGTTGGTGTCCAGACTGCTCAGGTCGGGTGGCTCGCCGAAGATACCCCGGTTGACGGCCTTGCCCAACACAAAGAGTGGGGCCGCGGTGCCGTGATCGGTGCCCAGACTCCCGTTCTCCTCGGCGCGCCGCCCGAATTCCGACCAGGTCATGATGACCACATTGTCGGCCTTGCTATGCTGTTGCAGGTCGTTATAGAAGGCGGAGAGGCCGTCCGCCAGCGTCTTCATGAGCAGGGCGTGCGTGGCCTGCTGGTTTGCGTGCGTATCGAAGCCGCCGAGTGTCACATAGCCCACGCGCAGGCCCAGACCCTGCACAATGGCCTCCGCCAGCACCTTGAGTCCCTGCGCGAACGGCCCCACTGGATATGTGACCGCCGGCTTATACTGAGCATCCGCCTGGTGCAACTGGCGCGAGCCTTCTTGCGCGTTCGTGGCCGTCATATCCAGCAGGGCCGCGTACGGCGATGTGCTGGGATACGAGTTATACAGCTTCATCAGCGCCTGGAGACGCGCGTTGCCACCATCGCTATCCGCCGGATCAGGATAGACGCGGTAGGATTGCAGGCTCCCGACGGTGGGCACGGAGGTAGTGATCGATGAGAGGG
>JALYVR010000266.1:0-3855 GCA_030853145.1 Chloroflexota bacterium
TCTGGACGAGGTAGACGCCACAGGCTTCGCGAACGCGCCTGTGGGACAGTTGTCCGGAGGCGAGAAGCAACGCCTGCTGATCGCGCAGGCGCTGCTGACAAACCCGCGCCTGCTGCTGCTGGACGAGCCGTTAGCCAGCCTGGACCTGACCCACCAGCAGGAGATAGTGGAACTGACCGAGCACATATGCCGCGCGCGCAACGTCACCGCGCTGCTGGTATCGCATGATATCAACCCGCTCCTGCCCATCGTGGACCGCGTGATCTACATCGCGCACGGGTGTATCGCCATCGGCGCGCCTGACGAAGTGATCACCAGCGCTACGCTCTCCCGACTCTACGGCTCGGCGGTCGAAGTCGTTCACGCGCTGGATCGTGTATTCGTTGTCGGCGCCGAGACGTAACTATAGGTAACTCTAAAGAAACAGCAAAGGAACGAAGATCCAGCAAGATCTTTCTAACATAGAGCGATGTTTGACCTGTTACGCTATCCATTTTTACAAAACGCCTTTCTGGCCGGCTCCATTGTGGCCATCGTCGCCGCCATCACTGGCTATTTCGTGATCACGCGCGGGCTGACCTTCGCCGGGCACGCGCTGTCCCACATCGGCTTCGCGGGCGCGGCGGGCGCGGTCCTTCTGGGGGTTGATCCGCTCTTCGGGCTACTGGTCTTCACGCTTGGCGCGAGTATTAGCATCGGCATGCTGGGGCGCGAAGTACGCGAGCGTGATATCGCCATCGGCATCACGATGACGCTGGGCCTGGGCCTGGGTATCCTGTTTCTCTCGCTCTATCATGGCTACGCGGAAGAGGCCTACAGTATTCTGTTCGGGACCATCACGGGCATTAGCCGCCTGGATGTGCTGGTGACCGCCATCAGCAGCGTGCTCACTCTAGGTGTGCTTTTCACGCTCTTCCGCCCGCTGTTGTTCAGCTCGATCGATCCAGAGGTGGCCCAGGCGCGTGGCATCCCTGTACGCCTGCTGGCCAGCGTTTTTCTGATGCTGCTGGCGATCACCGTCTCGATCTCAGTGCAGATCATTGGCGTGCTGCTCATCTTCACGCTACTCATCGGCCCGGCGGCGACGGCGACGCGTATAGCGCGACATCCCGCGAGTGCGCTGGCGCTGGCGGTCCTGCTGGGGTTGCTGTACACCAACCTGGGGATTATGCTGGCGATCTTTATGGGCTGGCCCCCCAGCTTCTGTATTGCCACACTTTCCTTTGCCATCTATCTGCCGGTACGCCTGCTATCGCCATTGTGGATAGGCAGGCGCGCATCACCAGAGCAGCCTGGCGCTGCCTATAGCGCTCAGACCGACGAGAGAGACGCGGCAGAACCCCGGTCAGCCGGGCAAACAGAGGAAACAGGTGAAACGCCCCCGTCCGCGTAGGGAGCGTCTGGTGACAGGCCTATGTGTAGTGGCGCCCCTTGCGGGCGCCATGTTCCAACGCGGCACATGTACTGTATCAGAATACTAGAAAGAGGAGAGAGCGTATGAGCGGATTATTTCAACTGGATATTGTGCAGAGCGCCTATCTGGCCGGAACTATCGTGGCCATTGTGACGGCGGTCGTTGGCTACTTCGTAGTTCTGCGCGCCCAGGCATTCGCGAGCGACGCGCTCTCGCACATCGGTTTCGCGGGCGCGACAGGCGCCGCTGTGCTGGGCTTCAGTTCGCTGCCGGGCATGTTCGTCTTCACGCTGCTGGCGGCGCTGGGTATGGGCGCCCTGGGCCAGCGGGTGCGCGGGCGCGACGTGGAGATCGGCATGCTGCTCTCGTTCGCCCTGGGACTTGGCGTGCTCTTCCTGAGCCTCTACACGCAGTACGCCAGCGAGACCGTGAACGTGCTCTTTGGCTCTATCCTCAGCGTCTCCCCCAGCAATGTGCTGATTATGCTGTTCTGTGGGATAGGCATCCTGCTGCTGCTGGCCCTGATCTTTCGTCCGCTGCTCTTCGCCTCTGTCGATCCAGAGGTGGCCCAGGCGCGCGGCGTCCCGGTTGGCCTGCTCTCCATCGCCTTCATGCTCCTGCTGGCCATCGCCATCTCGGAGGCGGCACAGATCGTGGGCGTGCTGCTGGTCTTCGCGCTGCTCATCGCGCCCGCCGCCAGCGCCGAGCGCCTCACAAAACGCCCGCTCACCGCCATCATCATCGCCGTCGCGCTCAGCCTGGCGATCACCTGGGGCGGATTACGCCTGGCCTTCATCAGCAACTGGCCCGCCAGCTTCTACATCGCGGCCCTGGCGGCTCTCTCCTACCTGCTGGCCGTCCTGGTAGAGCGGCGCAGCACTACGCGCCGCGTCGCCACACCGGAGCCGGAACATCCAGAAACGGAGTGCCAGAAACAGTCGCGTTATAGCTACCTGTAGTTCCCCCAATAAACCATCCTCAGCGTTCCCGGACAAAGGCGAGTACATGTGCTGATCGCTGGCCGACTTCCACCATTTTCCGTGATGATGATCGGTACTGGTCTGGAGGCTTCCTTTACAACAATCCCGACAACCCTGCTCTGTTTGTTCCAAAGCGCTATGGCCTCGGGTGGACCTTGAATTTCGGCCACCCTCGGAGCACACTCTTCCTGATCAGCATGCTGCTGTTACTCCTGGTACTGCTTATCCTTCCCATCCTCATCTCTGGTACGGCACCCATTGGATGCCACCCATCTGGGTGCCATCCGTTGCCATAAAAAATGGACCGTTGAGCTTCAAGCGGGATCGCCTGCCATTCTGTCGAAGGAAGTTTGTCAGACCGCTAGCTCCTACTCCGACGATCCTCCACGCGCTTGGCCTTCAACTCGAAGCGCGGGAGTTTGCCCGGCTCCACGGCCTCAACAGGGATGCGCAGGCTGAACGAGGTATGCAACTCCTCCTGAATCTGGGGGACCAGGTTGGGGGGACATTCAACCTGCAAGGCCACCTCGTCCAGTGGGCCAGAGCGGGTTACGATAATCTTATATTCGGCCACCTCCGGGAAACGATGCAGCACCTCGGCCAGAGCCGAGGGATAGAGGTTGACCCCACGCACGACAAGCATATCATCGATCCGGCCCAGAATGCCTCCCGGCAGCATCAGAAAAGCCCGCCCACAGCCACAGTTGTAGCCGCCGTGGCGCACAAGGTCGCCAGTACGATAGCGAATGGCGGGATAGCCCCAGCGGCCAAGATTGGTCAGCACTAGTTCGCCCGTCTGCCCCTCTTCGACCGGCTGACCCGTCTGCGGGTCCAGGACCTCCGCGATGAACTCTCCCTCGTTGACATGCACCCCCTGTTGTAGCTCGCAGGCAAAACCATAGGCGCCCATCTCCGTCAAACCGGCATGGTCATAGGTCCTGGCGTCCCAGGCCGCCTCGATGCGCGCGCGCGTCGCTGGAATCGAGGCGCCTGGCTCTCCTGCGTGGATGGTCACGCGCACATTGAACGTGCCTACATCTATACCATGCTCCTGCGCCACTTCAGCCAGGCGCAACGCATAGCTAGGAGTACATACCAGCACGGTAGCGCCAGTCTCCTGGATGAGGCGCAGGCGCTGTAGAGAGTCCATACCTCCACCAGGAATGGTGAGCGCGCCCAGGAGCTTAGCACCCTCATAAGCAGACCAGAAGCCAATGAACGGGCCGAAGCCGAAAGCCAGAAAGACCACATCATCGCGACCGACGCCCGCCGCCCGGTAGACCGTGCGCCAGCAATCGGCCCACCAGTCCCAACTCTCCGGTGTATCAAGCACCTTCAGAGGCTGCCCGGTCGTGCCAGAGGTCTGGTGGAGGCGAATATAGTCACCGACCGGATAGGTCAGATTGCTCCCGAACGGCGGGTACATCTCCTGGGCGGCTGCCAACTCACGCTTCATGGTGA
>JALYVR010000266.1:3865-6906 GCA_030853145.1 Chloroflexota bacterium
GGGTAAATGCGCCAGGTCAGATAATCTCGTGATCGTCACCGTTCTATCGCCACTGAGCAGCTTCTGCTCATAAAAACGATTGCGCGGAAGAATGCGCGTCAGGCCCAACTGCAAGCGAGCTAACTGGCGCGCCTCGATGAGTGAACGGGAGGCCGTATCCAATTGCGGCATGGAGACTCCGTTCCTTTCTCTAATAAATACAGCATTTTTCTCTTCTTATAGATAGTCTAACCTATCCACAGCATATTGTCGAGAAAATGCCTATTTTTGCCAGCGCCATCAAGCAGGTGTTGCCTCCATCTTGAGCATATCTTGAGCATATCTCTCGCTATTTTGAATGCGCATTGATAAGTCCTGGGTTACTCTGGTAACAGAAGCAGAAGAAAGGAGGCGACGGGCATGCCTGGAGCACGAATCTTACTAGTAGAAGACGATGAGGTACTACGCGACCTGGTGGGACGCAATCTCCAGGTGCGCGATCACGAGGTGCGCATCGCTGTCGATGCCGAAAGCGCGCTCGCGCAGTTGCGCACCAGTCACTTTGATCTGGTGCTGCTAGATATCAACCTGCCCGATCAAACCGGGTGGGCCGTGCTGCGGACTGCGCTGCGGGAAGGCTGGATCCATACACAGGCCATCGATGATGGCCTCCAGAAGCTGCCCGTCGTGGTGCTCTCTGCGGTGCGCGTCAGTCCGGGCCGCCTGCTAGAATTCCACCCGCTGGCCTATCTGCCCAAACCGTTTCCGATGGAGGCCATTCTGCGGCTGGCAAAGGAAGCCGCTCAACGCAGGAACGGCGAATCTGTCACCGAAGAGGAAGATACAGAAGAGGCCGGATGGTCTCCCATAGCATTACCCGATGAGGAGGAACTGCATGCTTGATGTACTTATTGTGCTGGTAACCATTGTCACGTTTGTGGCGTTTATCGGCTTCACCATTGGCTGTGAGCGCCTGTAGCCAGAGAGCGCAAAGGAGAAGTGTATGAACTCAACACTTGAGTATGTCCTGGTGGGCATCGTCACGCTGGCCGTGCTCGTCTATCTCGTGATCGCGTTACTCGCGCCCGAGAGATTTTAATGCTGCCTTGTTTTATCGTCGTGTTTTTAGCCAACAAGTGAGGGTAAACCTATGCCTGTAACACTCAATAGTGTCCTGCAGGTAGCCATCTTCCTGGTGATTGTGCTGCTGCTGACCAGGCCGGTCGGCCTCTACATGTATAAGGTCTTCAATGGGGAGCGTACCTGGCTCTCGCCGGTCTTTGTTCCCGTGGAGCGCCTCTTCTACCGGCTCTCCGGCATCAACGAGGAGGAAGAGCAGAAGTGGACCGGCTACATGATCTCCGTGCTGATCTTCAGCGTAGTAGGTATGCTGCTGCTGTACCTGTTGGAGCGCACGCAGCAGTGGCATGGGCCGCTCTTCAACCCGCAGAACCTCCCAAACGTAGAGGAACGGCTGGCCTTCAACACCGCCGCCAGCTTCACGACCAACACCAACTGGCAGAACTACGCCGGCGAGACGACCATGAGCTATCTGACCCAGATGGCCGGACTGGCCTTTCACCAGTTCGTCTCCGCCGCCGCCGGCATCGCCATGGCGGTCGCCCTGGTCCGCGGCCTCGCCCGGCGCAGCGCGCAGACACTGGGCAGCTTCTGGGTGGATCTCGTACGCTGCACGCTCTATATCCTGTTGCCTGTGTGCATCGTGGGCGCGCTGGTTTTCGTCTCGCAGGGCATGATCCAGAACTTCAATCCTTACACGGTCGTGCATACCCTCAACGGGCAGACACAGACCATCGCGCAGGGGCCGGTGGCCTCGATGGAGATCATCAAAGACCTGGGAACGAACGGCGGCGGCTTCTTCAACGTCAACGCGGCGCATCCCTTCGAAAATCCGAACGCCCTGACCGGCCTGCTAATTATCCTGTGCGAGATCACCCTGGGGGCCGGGCTGTTCTACATGTTCGGCAAGTGGGTAGGCAATACGAAGCAGGGGTGGGTCTTGTGGGCCGTCTCGGCTATTCTCTTCGTGATTGGCATGGCCATCATCATTCCCGCCGAGCAGACCGGTAATCCGCTCCTGACGAAAGTGGGGGCCAACCAGCTCGTCTCAGACACGCAGGCGGGTGGCAATATGGAGGGCAAGGAGGTGAGATATGGCATCACCATCTCGGCACTCCAGGAGGAGACCACGACCGCTACCTCGACGGGGACGGTCATGAGCTTCCACGATAGCTATACGCCGATAGGCGGGTTAGTGCTGATCAGCAACATGGCCCTTGGTGAGATCATCTTTGGAGGGGTCGGCGCAGGCCTCTATAGTATGCTCATGTTCGCCATCATCGCGGTCTTTATCGCGGGTCTGATGGTGGGCAGAACACCAGAGTACCTGGGCAAGAAGATCGAACGCAAGGAGATCATGATGGCGGTGCTGGCCTTGCTGGTCTCGCCCCTGGTGATCCTAGGTTTCTCTGCCGTCGCTATTGTGCTCCCAGCAGGGCAGGCAGGACTCACGACAGGGGCTGGCAATCTGGGGCCACATGGACTTTCGGACATCCTGTATGCTTTCACCTCCACCAATGCCAACAACGGTTCGGCCTTTGCCGGCTTAAACGGCAATACCCCCTTCTACAACTGGACGCTGGGGTTTGCCATGCTGATTGGGCGCTTCGCCGAGGTGATCCCACTACTGGCTCTAGGCGGTGCGCTCGTCAAGAAACGCGTCGTGCCGGCCGGGCTGGGCACCTTTCCCACCACGGGACCGCTGTGGGTCGGACTCTTGATCGGCGTGATCCTGATCGTGGGCGCGCTAACCTACTTCCCGGCATATTCATTGGGGCCAATCGTCGAACAGTTGTTGATGCAGGCAGGGAAGGTGTTCTAAGATGCAAATAGATGAGATGCAGCAGCCTGAGACACAGGCAGAGAGCGTCGCAGTCACGCCGCGGAAGACGCGTCGCAAAGGGGACCTCTCGATCTGGGACCCGACGATCATCCGGCGCGCCATTCCGGACTCCTTCAAGAAACTGGACCCGCGGGTGCAG
>JALYVR010000267.1 GCA_030853145.1 Chloroflexota bacterium
ACATAGCCCCACGCCTCCTAGATTAGCTGGTTAGCTACTATTATCTATTGGTAGAGATATTCAAAAGGGATGCTACGCCGGCGCAGCATGCGTCTGCGCATAAGATGGCGCAAGGCCTCTATGCCGCTCTCGCCGAGGGTGAAAGCGATAATCGAGCCAATAATGATCCCACAAATGCCGCCAAGCGCAATGCCTTCGAGAAACATTCGGTTACGAAGAAATGTCATCATTGACCACCTTTTCTGTATAAAATGGGCCAGGTCGGCAAATTATTGCAGGAATACCACCGTCTTTGCTTCACTCCAGAGGCGTTCCAGTCGGTAGTATTCCCGTTCCTTCGGCCCGAAGATGTGAACGATGACATCGCCAAAATCCAGCAATAGCCAGCCAGAGTCGGCAACCCCTTCGCGGTGAAGCAAATTGCCTCCCTGTTTCCCTAATTCTTCCCGTATGGCGTCAGCTATGGCCTGGATCTGACGTGAGTTGTTGCCACTACATATGACGAAGTAGTCAGCGATGGTAGTGACGCCTTGAATGTCGAGCAGGATGACATCTGAGGCCTTTTTGTCAGATGCGATATCGACTGCCGCCCTCGCTAACTGACCAGAATTTAGCAGAACTCCCTCCACAAACGCTCCTATTTGAGCACTCATCTCGCACAGCGATAGTAAAGCGAGATGAGTGCAATTACTAAATTGCCCATTCTGTTGTATCAGCATTATAGCACGTTCGACGTGACTTGTTAAGAGTGGCCCGAATCGTTGGCCAGCGCGGGCGAGGCAAGCCATCGCCCCTACGCGTAACGTGGCATATTTCATGGAGGGGCGCCGCTGGCCTGCGCCCTAGATGCCTAACCATTCTTCTCTGCTTGTATGGCGTACAACATGAGTATTGCCTAAGATTTCCGTCCGCAACTCAGCGAGCGTACCCCAGCCTTCGGCCTCTACATCGTATTTGTGGATTGTCTCTTCGTTCCGTTGACGTACCCACACAAAGGTATCGTCGGGCAGGTCAGGATACTTCTCGACGACGGCTCGCAGGATCTCGCGCGCGACATCTTCTACAAAGCGCGGGTTGGCGTGCGCCTTATTCACGATATAGAGTTCATCAGGTCGCTTCAGCAGGGCATAATTCTCGGAACTCATCGCGCTTTCGGCCAGGGTAACCAGGTCGTCGGCCTCCAGGATCTGATCCGTGCCGATCAGCAGTGTTGCGTACCCACGCTGGTTATGTGTTGCCAGCGGTGTCACTGCCAGCATCTTCTCGATGGTGTCAGTGGGAAAGCCCTCCTCTTGAAGGCGTGTGCGCGCGAATGCATGGACCATATCCTGGGCGCATGGACAGGCTACCATGCCCTCTACCTCTACACCTATTATACGTCGGCAGCCCCTTTTTGTTACAACCGCCTGGGCGATCAAGCCGTAGACTTCCTGGGTGGGACGGCCTGAGACCGGGGTCCACTTCTGAATCGGGTAGGCCGCGCGAATGGAAACCTCGGCTCGCATGACCTGTTGTTTCTCGACGATGATCCTGGCGATATGTTCGGCGAGCAACTCAACTCTGGGCCAGGCTGTTGTGCCGATATCGTCCAAGACCTCCTCCAGGGCCTCGCTGAAACGCGACATATGCACCCCGCTATGGAACGGGTCAAGGTCGGCATACAGATCAAAAGTGGCGTTGAACCAGTGCTGCCGCTCCCCGACCCCGATCAAGATAACCTTACGTACTCCCGTCACGCCTACACGCCCTAGCTGTACATGCACGGCCGGCTGGCCGCTCTGGATATCGCGCTCAAGCGAGATGCTCAGGTCTGGCGCGAGCTTTTTTACGCCATCCTGCGCTATAACCCCTAAAAGCTCCCGCACAGTCTGCCCGCTAACCGGTTCGATAACCGAGGGGGCGATCTCCGCCAGGGGCGCCAGCACAAAAGCGCGCTCCGCCATGCGCGGATGGGGTATGATCAGTCCGTCCTCTGTGATGTGACGATCATCGTAGAAAATGAGGTCGATATCGATAGGGCGCGGTCCGTTGCGAAACGATGGTTGTCGCCCAATGACCACCTCGATCTCTTTGACCTGCCGCAGGAGTTCATGCGCTGCAAGTTCCGTCTTGCCACAGCAGACCATATTGAAAAATCGTGGCTGCTCCAGATAACCCACCGGTTCGGTCTCATAGATAGATGAAACGGCTGTAATCTCCATGATCTCGTGCAGGCGCTGCAGCGCCGCTGCCAGGTGTGCTCTGCGATCTCCTAGATTAGAACCCAGTGCCAGGTAAACAGTATGCATGATAGTTGATGTATTTCCATTGTGGGACAGCCGGGGGGGATCAAGACTCATCAAGAATATTTCCTCTCTCGCAGACCTTCTTTGTAAAATGCTCATCCATGATAACAAAGCGTAAGGCCGTTTTCTTTCCCCTCGCGAACGGTTAATCTTTATCTGGCATGTCTCCTCCCTGCTCACTTCTGGAATACCCATAAGTTATTGAAGACCGCCTCTGTCCCGGTATGAGTATCACCGCCTACCAGGAAACCGACCAGGCCACTGATGTAGGCGGTGTCTGTGAAACTCGCTTTGATGAGCTGCTGGTTGATGTAGAAGCGGAAGTTCGGCCCTTTGGCCAGCACCAGGACCGTGTTGCTGCTGCCGTAGCCGCTGGCAATGGCGTTGGAGCGCGTCCAGTCGATCAGGGTGAGCCATTTCTGCGGATTGCGGCCCGTGGCGAGCACAAAGCGATATTCCCCTGTGTTGTTGATTTCCAGGACGTAGAAGCCTGGCATTTCGGCATTCAGGCGGAAGACCAGCCCGTAGAAGTCTCCTTGCAGTAGTTGCGCTCTGACGGTGATGACCGCATTCGAAAATTGTTGCAGGCTCGAATAGCACCAGGCGACCTCGTGTCCGCCATATGTTCGTACATGGTAGCCTTGCGGAGTGAAATAGCATTGAGTCCCATCGTTCACCCAGCCTCCTCCAGGGCTTTTCATGTCGTCGGAGTAGAGCACATTCCCGGCCCCAACCCTGGACGTAATGCCGGCCGTGGCCTGCGCGCGCGCCTGCGCGGCTATGGTGGCCTGCGCTTGCGCCTGGACAGCGGCCGTCTGGGATGGAGCCAGTTGCGGTGCGCTCTGCGTCGGACTATTCTGCCTGCCTGGCGGGAGGTGTGTTTGCTGGGAATGCCACAGGAGTCCCAGGGGCAGCAGTAAGATCAGCAGCGCCAGACACGTCAAGAGCAGGTGCCGGGAATGAAAACGCCGCGCCAGGCCGACCGATGCTGGAATGGGGCTATGCTCTGTGATGTATAGCCTTTCCGCATCCAAGACCGTTTCTCCGGTAGTTTCTTCATTGGCTTCATCGCTGAGCGGAAAGAGTAAGGGGGTCACCGGCGGGTGAACCATCGCGCGCTCGGTATCTGGCAGGACGCGTGTATCGATGGCCGACAATGGGATTTCCTCTTCTCTATCGATATCCATGAGAACCGCCTCGTCAAAGAGGTCGTTCTCGCTCTCGACGCGCAAAGGAGTGACAACGGCTCCAACTTTGTCGCTGCGCAGTTGCTCGCGCTGGAGCGTCTTCCAGTATGCGACCGAGAGTTCCTGGGCCTCCTGATAGCGTTCATTGGGATCTTTTGCCAGCGCCTTCAGAATAACCCCCTCGATGCTAAGGGGTATCTCGCCGTTGATCTCGCGCGGAGAAGGAGGCTTTGTCTGGATGTGCCGTAGGAAGATGGCCACCGGAGATTCCGCTGTGAATGGCACGCGACCGGTCAGCATCTGGTACAGGATAACTCCCAGCGAATAGATGTCGCTGCGGTAATCATTCAACCCGTTCGACTGCTCCGGGGCCATATATTCGGGCGTGCCGACGATGGTACCGTCGCTGGTCAGCGCTTCCGCGCCCATGATGGCTTTCGCCAGGCCGAAATCGGCGAGGTAGGCGTAGCCGTCAGGCCGCAGCAGGATGTTTGATGGCTTGACATCGCGATGCACCACGCCATGATCGTGAGCGTGCTGCAGGGCCGAGGCGATCTGATCGAGGAAGCTGGCGGCCTCTTCCAAGGTGAGCTGTTTTCGCTTGTAGAGATAATCGCGCAGCGTGCCACCCTCAACATAGGGCATTACCAGATAATACCACGGACTCTGCTCGCCAAAGTCATACAGTGGCAGAATGTGATCGTGTGAAAGTGCTCCCACCGCCAGAGCTTCGCGCTCAAAGCGCCGCACAAAAGATTCATCTCTTCCATAAAGTACTTTAATGGCTACCTGCCGTCGTACACGTCGATCATAGGCCAGATAGACCTCCGCCATCCCCCCCTGCGCCACTCGTCGTCGCAGTTCATAGCGCCCCAGTGTTAAGCCTTCAATCCCCTTCATCCCGCCGACTCCTCATGTGATGTCTCTGTATAGCATATTATGGCTGCTAGCGTATTTTCAGTGGATACTCATCTGCTTTTTTACGTAATATATCATTCCTATACTAAGCACTGCCTGGATAGATAGGTGCCCCTTTCATGGCTACACAACCTCTGGGCTGTGTGAAGTCTCTGTATGATACCATAGCGAGGAGGTCGCAAGTGGGGAGAACTCGCTTGCGACCTGATTCAATATAGCCTGAATGTCTTAGCTAGCGCTCCGTCCAGTAGCGTTCCAGGCGTACTGTGGCTACCGGTCGGATATTATGTGCGTAGTCATCCATCAGCTTGTGCATGGTCGTTGTCTCGCCGAATTGTACTGGCACCTGCGATGTGTACATAGCCGCGGCTTCCTGGCGTTGGGGCAGCATCTCGGACACTTCCACCAGCGCGGGCTCCAGCCGGTTGCTGAATTCCTCCAGGCGTGCCTCCAATGCATCGGCGTTCAGGGCATAGGGAAAGTCCTCGTAGAGCTTGACATTGGCCCCGCGCTGAATCAGGCGGTCAGCGGCGGAGCAGGCGATCTGGTGATCGACGTGGCGACCGACGCCAAGCGGGGCATACCAGACGGTATCGGGGAGACGCTCGTGCAGTGCCAGCAGGTCCTGGGCCAGTTGCTTATCGATCCACAGGTCGCCGGTATGCACATCGCTGCCGAGCAACTGGCTTTCTTGCGTATAGTATGCTGGCTTACCACGATAGATGGCGTCGGGATAATCGAGCCAGAGATAATCGGCTCCCAGGTAGTCAAGGGCCTTCGCATCTTCCTGGCGGCGCGCGGCCACGGCCGCGCCGGCATCCTGGCGGAAGCCCATCTCGCGCTGTACCTGCCCCGCGTACGAGCTGAGTTCTTGCCCGGCGGGTGGCGTACCTCCAAAGATCGTGATGACCAGCGGCCGCAGGCCGCAACTGACCTGCACTCCTATGGTGCCCCCGCAGGAAAAAACGGCGTCATCAAAGTGCGGCGAAAGAAAAATATGCCGGTGTTGCTTTTGAATATCATCGAAACTAGTGAGTTGCAAATGCGTGCTCCTCCATGAAAAAAAGGTTACCTCTCAACCTACTTTAGCACATATAGGGAAGGGGTTGCCAGTTCTGTTACGGCAGGCGGACGCCATCTTCCGCCTCATCCAGCAGGCCATCTTTTGCCAGCCCGACGACTACTTTTTGCAGCCAGGGCAGGTCATCGGCGGTGAATTCCGGCTTAATCGCCGCTCCCAGCACACTCAGGGGCATGCGTTGATCGTTGGGCAGGGAGCGTAAAAGGTCGACGATGCGCCCCCGGTAATAGCGATTGGTCTGGGTAAACGGTTGGGCCTGGTAGGTAGCCTTCTTCTCGGCTACCTTGCGCAACTGGCGCAGCACGCTTCCCGATGGAAAGAGGCTGTGCTGGCTCATCTCGGCGTAGGCGCTACATATATCTTGCAAGGGGCAGCGCACGCATTGCGGATTATTGCTGGTGCAGATGGTTGCGCCAAGGTCCATCAGCGCCTGATTCCAGTTGTAGGCCTCAGTAGGTGGCAATACCTGCTCCGCGAGTGTCAGCATCTGGGCATCGTTGAGCCGCGGTTCAGGATGTTCCAGGCCGAGAAAGATGCGGTGCAGCACGCGGCGAATGTTCGTATCGACGGTCGCGACCGCTTTCCGGTAGGCGAAGCAGGCGATAGCGCCCGCTGTGTAGCGCCCGATGCCTTTGAGTGTCAGTAGCTCCTCGATGGAGTCAGGGATACGCCCATCGTACGTAGCCATGACCTGGCGCGCGATGGATTGCAGGCGCACGGCGCGCGAATTGTAGCCCAGCGGCACCCATACAGAGATGACGGCCGAGGTGGGAGCGTCCGCCAGGTCTGCCAGCGTGGGGAAGGCGGCCAGGAATTGCCGGTATTTTGGCAGCACACGCTCTACCTGGGTCTGCTGGAGCATGATCTCCGACACAAGAATGGCATACGGGTCGCTGGTAGAGCGCCAGGGGAGGTCGCGCTGCTCGGCGGCATACCAGTTCAGTACACAATGCTGAACCCACGCCACAGTATCAGGCGCGGGCTGAGAAGGAAGATAGGTCGGTGGAGAGTGCCGCTTCATATATAAAACAATCTCAGGGCGTGGTACGTTGAACTGCTACGCTGCCGGAGAGTTCCTGCTCGCCTGTGCCGCCAGTCTGTTCCTCCCTGCGCTTCTTCGTGAGCAGCGAGAATACGGTCTCCCCGCCCTCCTGCCAACACTTTGCATCGGGGGCTGGGAGGTTCTCGCAGAGAATCCAGTCGTCGGCGCTCTTGAGCACATGGCCTTTGATGCACTTGGCATACTCGATGTTCTCGTTCAAGTCAGGGTCGCCAGGTCTGATATCGGGCGAAGCAATTTTCGGTACAAAGAATTTACACCAGGGCACGGCTGTATACCTTCCTTATGTGTTCGTTTGGATATGAGCCTTATGAACTGCCTGCTGGCATGCTCATTCTGGTTCCCAGGTGCATTATAC
>JALYVR010000268.1:0-4277 GCA_030853145.1 Chloroflexota bacterium
CCCCTACACCTCCTACCCCTTTCGTCTGATTACGCCTCATCCGTCCACGCGCCCACAAAAAATCTACCCTTGCAAACAGCCATCGCCCTACGGGACTGCTAGCTCCTCTATGAGAAAACGATGGTCTTATTCTTATGAATCAACACCCGGTCCTCCGTATGCAGGCGCACGGCCTCTGCCAGCACGCGGCGTTCGACATCGCGACCCTTGCGAACGAGGTCGGCGGCGGTATCGCGGTGATCGCAGTGGATGACATCCTGGGCGATGATCGGCCCCTCGTCGAGGCTATCTGTGACGTAGTGGGCCGTCGCGCCGATGATCTTGACTCCGCGCTCAAAGGCTTGCAGGTAGGGGTTGGCGCCGATGAATGCCGGTAGGAAGCTGTGATGGATATTAATGACCCGCTGCGGGTAGGCCTGGACCACGCATGGCTCTAAGATTTGCATGTAGCGCGCGAGTACCAGGAAATCCAGCGACTGCTCCGCGAGACAATCGAGCATGCGCTGCTGATCGTCGCGACGGTGTTCCCGGCTCACAGGGAAATGGTGATACGGGATGGCGTACATGCGGGCCAGTGACTCCAGGTCCGGGTGGTTGCTGATAATCAACGGAATATCTACCTGTAGTTCGCTGCTCTTCCAGCGCCAGAGCAGGTCCGTCAGGCAGTGATCGAGTCTGGAAACAAGGATCGCGACGCGTTTGCGGTGGCGCGAGTAATGGAGGCTCCAATCCATGCGAAACGCATCGGCTAAGGGAGCAAAGGCACGGACGACCTCGGCCTCGCTCAGCAGGAAGCTGTCCTCGGCGAAGCTCACGCGCATAAAGAATTGGCCATCGTGATAATCTGTAGAATGCTGATCGGATTGGATGATGTTGCCATGATGCTCAAAAATGAAGCGCGAAACGGCGGCCACGATCCCTGGCTGATCGGGGCAGGCGATCAGCAGTGTAATCATATCGTCTTGACTGGACATGTTAGCACTTTCCACCTTTCACCATAATGCTCTGACACGGTTCTCTCCCCACAGTCAGGCTTTCTATCTACCAATAATATTATAAACAGAGGAGGTTCATGTCTTAGAATATCGTATCCAGCAAGGTCGCCACGCCGCCGAGGGACATCGCGAAGCCGTTGCTTTCGGCTAGCGTGATGCGGGTGTTAGCAAAGGGGATCGGTAGGCTATGTTCTTCCAGGGTAGAGCGCAGGGGCTGGAGGATCAGGTCGCTGGCCTGCATGGTACTGCCATCGAGGATGATCAGCGAGGGATTCAGACTATTCACCAGGCCGGCCAGCACAAAACCCAGATATTTGCCGGCGCGCGCCAGGGCGCCGGTACAGGTAACGTCGCCGTCCCTGGCAGCTTCTATCACCTGTGGGAGCGTGGTCACAGTTGGTGAGAAGCGCTGCGCCTCCATGAGAATGGCGTTTTTGCTCGCCACCGTCTCCAGGCAGCCAAAACGCCCACAATAACACAGCATGCCATGCAAATCAATGGGGATATGGCCGATCTCGCCGGCCGTCCCCAGGCTGCCGCGATAGAGCTGATGATTCAGGATAAAACCGCCAGAGATGCCCGACCCCACCTTCACATAGAGCATGTTGCCTTCATTGCGACCGGCGCCATAGCGACTCTCGCCCAGGGCGCCCATATTGCCATCGTTATCCAGGTAGACCGGCACGCCAAGGTCATCCTGCAAGACCTGTTGAATATCGACCCCGGCCCAACTGGCGAGTTGGGCCGGGACAGCGATGCCTTTGTGGAGGAGATCAAACGGGCTGATCATCCCTAATCCCAGGCCCACAATCATATCCCAGGCAATCTGCTGTTGCGCCACAAAGACTTTGAGCAGTTTTCCCAGCAATGGCAGCCCCTCTTTGGGGCTCTTGCTCAGCGAAAATGGAATATCCAGGCGCTGGACCGGGCGGCCTGTAAGATCGGCCAGCAACACCGTCAGATGCTGTCGCCCCAGGGTTGCTCCCAGAACGTAGGCCGCGGTGGCATTGAAGGAGAGCAGGATTGTGCGGCGATCATCGCCAGTCTGGTGCTCTTCTTGACGGATGATGCCTTCCAGCACCAGTTCGTCAACAATGTTGCCAATAGCGGTGCGCGAGAGACCGGTGTAGCGGGTCAGGTCAGCGCGCGGCACGGTCTTTCGTTCGCGGATATAGTTGAGAATTAAGAGACGATTGGACTCACGAATGCCATGCTGGTCCGTCCCTTTGCGGCCCTCGTCTTTCAGCAGCTTGCCATGTGAGCGTTGTCCCTCGATGAGCCGCCAGTGCCATGATTGCATACACCCTGCCTCGGAACCGCGTAGGGGCCTGCCCGGCCCGTGGTTATTGGTCCACACGGGTGAGCCGAAGCCAGCGCCCTCCGCGAATAGAAAATCCTTTTGCATATATATCTTATCACGCGTTTTAGCGCGCTGTAAATCGGGCTCGCGCAGGAGCGCCCTGGAAAAACCTACCCTTGAGTGTAAACTCTGTTGACAGAATCATCTTACGTATACTACTATGGACCATATCTACAGATACACTGAACAATCATCCCGACAACATTTTGCTATGGGGCAAAATAGGAGTTACGCAGATGTGGGATGGAGCCGATCTTTCCAACCCCTGGCAGGCAAGACAGAGTCGTCGCGCTCTCCTTGGACGCGCTATAGCTGTTGGGCTGTCTCTGGCGAGCGCCGGCGCCCTGTTACAGGGATGTAGCACCGGTGCCGCTATAGAGAGCAGCCTCAACTTCGCTAACTGGGCATCCGCCGAGACGGCCACGCGCAACAATATTAACAAAGCGGTGCAGGCCTTTGAGCATCAAAATAATGTGCAGGTCAACAATATCGGCATGTCATTTGACGAGGCTCTGGCGCAGCTCACAGAACTGATTCGGGCGAACATCACGCTTGATGTGATGGAATTGAGCGGGAACTGGCCCTATGTGCTGGCGGATATGGGCGCGCTGGCGGACCTTGGCCCCTTTGTGGCGCAAGATTGGTATCGAGACGCCTTCCCTAATAGTTTCGCGGCCGGCACGTATAAAGGCGTGTTGTACGCTGTGCCTTTCAGCATCACGCCCCATGGCTTCTGGTATAACAAGCTGCTACTGGCCAGTGCTGGCCTGGATGCAGCCCGGCCTCCTGCAACCATTAGCGAACTCAACGAGGCCATGACAGTCCTGCGCGCGAAGCTCCCCGCCAGCAGCTATCCCATCGCCCTTGATACCTCGGCGACCGAGTATGCGCTGGTGGGCTTCTGGCCCTGGATCTGGACCTTTGGCGGCAATCCCATGGCCGATGACGGCCACGGCGCCGTCACCATCAACTGGGCCGACGATGGCACGGTGGCAGCGTTCCAATGGTTGCAGGATGCCGTACGCCACAGATGGACGCCACCCAACCTGGCGATCAAGGCCGAGCGCGAACTGATGGCGGAAGGGACGATTGTTTTCAAGCTTGATGGCCCTTATTTGACCGGTATTCTAGGCTCGATTAATCCCGCGTTCAGCACCGTCCAACTGGTTAATAAGACCTTCGCCGTCACGACCACCCCGCTCGGTCCGGGCGTGACCCAACCGGTGACGTGCGCGGATATTCATAACCTGGGCATCGCCTCATCTTCCGCTCACAAAGAACTCGCCTGGAAGCTGATCGATTTCCTCACCACCTCGCCGGCCGTGATTACCACGTTTCTGATCCTCGAAGGCGGCATGCTTCCCCGCAGGAGTTACGACATTGATCCCCGCCTGTACAGCCGGTTCTATGCCGACTCCATCAGTCGGACATTTATTCACAGCATTATTCCCACGATGCGGCCCCCCGCTTTTGGTCCCCTGTACAGCACGGCGGCATTGGCCATAGTCATAGCTTTACGCGAAATCGCCAACGGAGCGGGGGTCAGACCCAGGCTCCAGAAACTGACAGAAGAGGTGAAGGCGATCTATGCGTGAGCTGTCTTTCTTTGTGGCACCCTTACGGAATATCTCTGACGCACAGTTGTAAAAGGAGCATGAGCTATGTGGCGATTTCTTACCAACATGTCGATAGCGCAGCGGCTTATGGTAGCGGCGATCATCACCGCTCTTGTTCCTGGCATCGTGATCTCGATTCTGGGGAGTTCGTATGTGACTACCCTCAGTACCGTCAACGATACCGTGCAGGCCGAGGACAACGCGGTGAAATTGGCTACCGATATGCAGGCCGATCTCCTGCGCATGAATGCGCTGCTGGGAACATTGAACCTGACGCCCATTTCGACGGCCGACAATGTGCTGAAT
>JALYVR010000268.1:4287-6876 GCA_030853145.1 Chloroflexota bacterium
GAATAGCCGCGAGATCAGCCAGTTGACCGATGATTTTAGTGTGACGCTGGCAGCATATCAGCAGGACTATCAGATCGCCACGTCGGCCAGGATGGAGAGTATCCGCGAAGCGCTAAAAAGTGATAGCCAGGGCAACCAGGAGCCAACGAGCCAGCACACCATGATTTATGTGGTCAATTTGCAATGGAAGCTGTATAACCAGGCTCAACAGCAGGTATTAACCACGATCCAGCAGAACACCGGCGTGAATAGGCTGGCAGGCGCTATCGCGCAGGCCAATCTAGAGTATTTGCCCCTGAAAGGCAATCTGGATAACCTGGTGCAGCAGACCGAAAGCATCAGTCAGATTGTGGTGCAGCTTAATACGTTCAAAATCTATCCTATCCTCTTCTGGACCATTGTCGCGTTCCTCTTTAGCACCCTGGTAGTTTTTGCCACCAGCTATGTGATTAACCTCAGCATCACCCGCCCGCTCCGCCAGCTTATCCACCTGACCGAACGCATAGCTCATGGCGACACCGATGCGCGTGCGCTCGTGATCGGTCACGACGAAACCTACATGGTGGCCGCCTCTATGAACACCATGCTGGATAGCGTTGTCAGCCTGATGAAAAATATTCAGCAGCAGCACGATGGCTTAGAAGCGCACGTGCAAAAGCTCATCGACGAGGTGAAAGGGTTGGGTTCAGGTGACCTGCGCTCGCGGGCGGAGGTGACTTCAGATGCCCTGGGCTTCCTGGCACACTCTTTTAACTATATCATCGATGAATTGAGTAGCCGGATGGTACGCATCAAAACCATCACCGACGACATAGAGACGGTGACTGGCGCCACCCGGCAACACATGACGCGGTCGCTACACATCAGCACCCATCAAATACAGACGATGGCAGAGGTCATGGGGGTCATGGAGCGGCTGATCGCGTCAACCGTGACTGTGGTAGACCAATCCCTGATCCTGGCAACCACTGCCCGCGAGACGCAGCAGGTGACTCAAGAACAGCAAACGGCCATTGAAAACATCACGATGAGTCTCAACCAACAACTCCACCTTTCCCGCTCCGTTCTGTGCATTCTACAGAGCGTAGCCGAGGCAAACAAACAAAGTAGTGACAGCACTCACGAAGCGACGCACAGCATAGGAAAGCTCTCGCACCTGGTGGCTCTCCTGCATGCATCATTAGGGACATTCAAGCTGCGCGAAGAAGTGTAGGAATACAGGAGGGTAGGGGCGCCGTTGCACCATTGCTTGAGAGATGTGTATAATGCAATCATTGTCCAGTCTATTGGATCCCATGCACTCGTCAACCTGAAAAATTCTCTCATGGAGTGTGCTACATGTCTACCTCAGCTCAGCGCGTGGCCACGTTTGGTACTACCATCTTTACCGAAATCAATACGCTGGCCCAGCAGCATAACGCCCTGAACCTGGGTCAGGGCAAGCCGGACTTCGACGCGCCGGCCGATGTGGTCGCGCAGTTAGTGCAGGCCTTGCAGTCGGGCCAGCATAACCAGTACGCGCCCGGACCTGGCACCACTTCTCTGCGCGCGGCGATCGCCGATCATGCCGCGCGTTTCTATGGTATGGAGATCGACCCGGCGCGCGGCGTGATCGTCACATCGGGCGCCACCGAAGGGATTTTCGCGTCGATCCTGGGGCTGGTTGACCCCGGCGATGAGGTGATCGTCATCGAGCCGTTCTACGATTCGTATGTGCCAAATATCATCATGGCCAATGCCGTCCCGGTCTACGTGCCGCTGCACCCTCCCACCTGGACCCTGGACCCCGACGAACTGCGCGCAGCCTTTCACAAAAACACGCGCGCGCTGATCTTGAATACGCCGCAGAACCCCACTGGTCGCGTGTTTACGCGCGAGGAGCTGACGTTGATCGCCGACCTGTGTATCGAGCACGACGTAACGGTGATCTCCGACGAGGTGTACGAGCACCTGCTCTTTGCTAACGCGCGCCATATCCCCATCGCCACGCTGCCCGGTATGTTTGAGCGCACCATCACTGTGAGCAGCGCCGGCAAGCTGTTCAGCGCCACCGGCTGGAAGATCGGCTGGGTCAGCGGGCCGTCCGATCTGGTAGAGGGCGTGGCGCGCGCCCACCAGTTCATCACCTTCGCCGTCCACCATCCCTCGCAGGAGGCCATTGCCTACGCCCTCAATCTCCCCGACACCTACTTCGACGCCTTCCAGGCTATGTATACCGCCAAACGCGCGCTCATGATGTCCGCCCTCGATGCCGGCGGCCTGAAATATACCGTTCCCGAAGGCACCTACTTCATCATGGCCGACTACTCCAACGTATTCGCCGGCACCCCGGTCGAATTTGCTCGCTACCTGCCCAGAGAGGTCGGTGTGGCCTGCATCCCCCCTGAGTCGTTCTACAGCCCCCAACACGCGCATATCGGCCAGCATTACGCCCGCTTCGCCTTCTGCAAAAGCGACACCATGCTCGCGCAAGTCAAAGAACGCTTTGCCCGCATTCTTTTTCCGGGAGATGTCCCACTTAGCCGCGAATTCCCCCTTTGACTGTGTACACTTCCTGGTGATAAGGATCATTGTTCCCCCGTGCAGTGC
>JALYVR010000269.1 GCA_030853145.1 Chloroflexota bacterium
GGCAAGTCACGCTCTACGACACAACCTTTATTATTTCACGCTGGTGACTATCACATCAAAAATCAGGTTCGAGTTAGGGGGAATATTCGAGCCCTGGGGCGATTGCGCGCCATAGGCGAGCGGCGCTGGGATGTAGATGCGGCGAATGCCGCCTGCCTTTATACCTAGCAGGCCCTCATCGAAACCCTTAATGACCTGGCCCAGACCAACCTTGAAAGGGAAGGACTGACCGCCATGATCAAAGGAACTATCGAATTTCTTACAGGTACTTGCTATCCAGCCCGCATATTCGACGCTAATCGTATTGCCTTTCTTAGAGGCAGGGCCGGTTCCCACCTTCATATCAACGTACTTGAGGCCATCCTTTTGCGTTACTGGGGTGCCGGTAATCGGTGGAGAGGAGGCCGGACCCGCCGCGGGAGTGGCTTTGGCGGTATAAATAGCCGGCACCTGGTCAGAGGCAGTAGAAGATATAAAGCAGTCGCGTGTGATCGCTGTGGCGGTAGCATGGATATGGAGATTGGCGACGGCAGTGGCTGTCGCTATGCGTGAGGCAGTCTGCTGCGCCGTTATACGCTGGTACTGCCAGAAGCTCAGCGATGCGATAGCCGCGATCACAACAACCGCGACGATGCTCCAGATAATCTGCCAGCGCCGACGCCGGCGCGCGATGCGTCTCAGGCGCTCCTGCTGACGCTGCCCCGGTTTCTGGTTTTTTTGCTGCAATGTCCCTGTCTTTCCTTTCATGGTTTGCGCCATGGATATATATCTCCTTGAATACTTGTAGATGATGATGAATAACAAATGCAAGCAGAGGTTACCACGTTTTACCAATCCTGACAAGTAGGTAAAACCCTGAAGCAAAAAGGCGCATGCATCAGGAACTCGACAATTTTCTAACTATGTGCTAGAATCTTCTACCTATAACGGTATATCGGATTGACTGTTACTGCAAAACGAACATCTGCATCACTAGCGCGAGTATGTTTACACGCAAAAAGGAAGGCACGAAATATGCCATCTCAGGGATATATCCGCTTCCCAACTATTCACCAGGACCAGATCGTGTTCGTTTCCGAGGACGACCTCTGGCTTATAGCAAGCGAGGGTGGACGCGCAGAGCGCCTGACGGCGGGGGTAGGCAGAATCACCAGCCCGCGTTTCTCTCCCGACGGGCAAACACTGGCATTTGTAGGCCGCGAGGAAGGGCCAAGCGAAGTTTTTAGCATGCCGGCAGAGGGGGGCCTGGAACGGCGCCTGACGTATCAAGCCGCCTCCTCCTGCGAGGTGCTTGGCTGGTCGCAGGCCGGCGACGAGATACTGTATGGCAGCAACGCAGCTCAGATGAACGGGCGCTTCAAGGTGATCTACGCGGTCACCACGCAAGGCGGCCTGCCCCGCCAGCTCCCCTTTGGCGCGGCGAATGCCATCTCGTATGGTCCTCAGGGCGGAGTAGTGCTCGGACGCAATATCGGCGAGCCTGCCCATTGGAAGCGCTACCGGGGCGGTACCGTAGGCTATCTATGGTGCGATCGAGAAGGTAGCAGCACCTTCCAGCGCCTGCTACAACTGGATGGCAATATCGCCAATCCCTGCTGGGTCGGCGTGCGCATCTATTTCCTCTCCGACCATGAAGGCGTGGGCAATGTCTACTCCTGCACGCCTGCTGGCGAGGATATACGCCGCCATACCGACCATCATGATTTCTACGCGCGCAACCTCTCAACCGACGGCGAGCGCCTGGTCTATCACGCGGGCGCCGATCTCTACCTCCTCGATCCCAGCAACCAGGGCGCGCGGCGCCTGGACATAGATCTACCGAGTACGCGCACGCAGCGCAACCGCAAGTTTGTCTCAGCCAGCCATTACCTCGATAGCTACGCCCTCCATCCCCAGGGACACATGGTCGCGCTGACGACGCGCGGCAAGGCCTTCTCGCTCGGCAACTGGGAGGGACCGGTGATCCAATATGGCCTCCTGGATGGGGCACGCTACCGCCTGCTGGAGTGGCTCAACGATGGCAAACGCCTGGTGGCGATCAGTGATGCCAGCGAGCGCGAGGCGCTTCTGGTCTTTACCCCCGAAGATGCCACGGAGAAGACGTTTGACGACATTGAGTTTGGTCGCGCTGTCGGATTGCATGTCTCGCCAACCGACGATAGAGTCGCGATTACCAACCACCGCAACGAATTGATCGTCGCCGACCTGGAGGCCGGGACGGCACGCGTCCTTGACCGCAGCGACCATGCGCGTATTCAAGGCGTGGCCTGGTCACCCGATGGCAACTGGCTGGCATATGGCTTCGCACGCACCTCCCATACCACCGCCATCAAGTTGTGCAATCTGGAAAGCGGCGAGACCCACTATGTGACCGAGCCTGTGCTTCATGATACCTCGCCTGCCTTTGATCCAGAGGGGAAGTACCTGTACTTTCTGGGCTACCGCACCTTCAATCCTGTCTATGATAACCTGCACTTTGACCTGGGCTTCCCGCGCGGCGTGCGACCGTACCTGATCACCTTGCAACGCGACTTGCGCTCGCCCTTCATCCCAGAACCCAAAGCGCCCGGCGAGAAGGACAAAGATAAAGACAAGGAGAAGAACAAAGACAAGCAGCAGTCAGCCAGCAATGGTGAAGAGGAGAGCAGTCAGGACAATGATGAAGACCGCGAGGGAGCTGGCGCTTCCAAAAGGCCTGACCCCATCACTATCGAACTGGAAGGCATTACTTCGCGGGCCATTCCTTTCCCGGTAGCCGAGGGGCGCTACGAGGCTATACGCGGCATCAAGGGCAAGGCACTCTTCCTGTTGTTTCCTATCGAAGGAGCTATCTCCATTCCAGGCATAGATCCTCGTGAAACCAGGGCCAAGGGGCACATCGACAGCTACGAGTTCGAGAATAACAAGAGCGAGTGGCTCATCGATAGCGTCAGCGACTTCGATCTCGCGCGTGACTCCAAGACGCTGATTTACCGGTCGCATCACCGCCTGCGTGTGCTCAAGGCTGGCGACAAGGCACCCAAGGGGGAGAATAACGAGCGCCCCGGTCGCGAGGGTGGCTGGCTTGATCTCGGACGCGTCAAGGTATCGGTGCAGCCGGCAGCCGAGTGGAAGCAGATGTTCGCCGAGGCCTGGCGCCTGCAACGTGAACAGTTCTGGGCCGCCGACATGTCGGGCATCGACTGGGACGCCATCTATGCGCAGTACGCGCCGCTGGTTGAGCGTGTCTCCTCACGCGCGGAACTCTCCGACCTCCTATGGGAGCTACAGGGCGAGTTGGGTACCTCCCACGCTTACGAGGGGGGAGGCGAATACCGCAACGGACCCCACTACCGCCAGGGCTTCCTGGGTGTGGACTGGACCTACGATGCCGAGAACGACCGCTATCGCATTGCCCACATCGTGCATGGCGATCCTTCTGACAACAAGGCGACCTCGCCTCTGAATGCTCCCGGACTGAACGTGTCCGAAGGCGATGCCGTGCTGGCCATCAACGGGCAGCGCGTGAGCCGCGACCGCACCCCCGATGAGTTGCTTGTGAACCAGGCTGGCAACGAAGTTCAGCTTATCATTGAAGGCACTGAGAGCAAAGAGACGCGCGTAATCACAGTCAAGGCGCTCACTGAAGAGCAGACGGCCCGCTATCGCGATTGGGTCGAGGGCAACCGGCAGAGGGTCCACACGCTCTCCGAAGGCAAAGTGGGCTACATTCATATCCCCGATATGGCTCCCAGAGGCTACGCGGAATTTCACCGCAGCTACCTGACCGAGTACGACTATCCGGCGCTGCTGGTGGATGTGCGCTGGAACGGCGGTGGCCATGTTTCCGGTCTGCTGCTGGAGAAGCTGGCGCGCCGGCGCCTGGGCTACGACTTCCCGCGTTGGGGTCAGCCGGAGCCGTATCCCAACGAGTCTCCGCGCGGTCCTATGGTGGCGCTCACCAATGAGCAGGCAGGATCGGATGGCGACATCTTCAGCCACAGCTTCAAGCTCATGCAACTGGGACCCTTGATTGGCAAGCGCACCTGGGGCGGCGTGATCGGCATTCACCCGCGCCACGCCCTCGTCGATGGTACGGTTACCACGCAGCCTGAATTCGCCTTCTGGTTCAAGGACGTAGGCTGGAACGTGGAGAACTACGGCACCGACCCCGACATCGAGGTGGATATCGCGCCCCAGGACTACGCCAACAACGTCGATCCCCAAATGGAACGCGCCCTCGTCGAGGCCCTGCGCATGATCGAGGAGCATCCGGCCCTGGCCCCCCAGCCTGGAGAGCGCCCCCGCAGGCTCAGGGCGACGATGGATGCGAGACGCGATTGATCACAGCGAGCATGCGTTGATACTACATCGAGGGTGATACAACAGAGGGGGCGAGATGGCGGCGTTGAAACAGGGTGCCCGCAAAGGCATTGGTTGATACAAAATAGATGGCAAGTTGGCAACGTTGGAACAGGGCGACCGCGAGGGATCGCCCTGTGACCCGACGCGCGCTTTGGAAGTTGACACGATCTCCCCCTATTTCGTATCAACGCGGGCGAGGCAACAGCCCGCGTTGATACGAAATAGGGGGTGCGAGATGCCGCAAGGGACGCCCCTACATTTCACACCACCGATGATGCGCATTGAGAGATACTCCATCTAATGTGGCCTTTATCAGGCAAGCCAAACCGCGTAAGGGGGCTGGCTTGCTGTTGCTTCCAGTTATATTTGCTTTCCTTAAGCATTTTCGCTCATAGGAGACCCTGCGTTCCACCACTAACGCACCCCCCCAGGCAATCCAGCATGCAGCCTACTCATGCCCCTCAATGGCATCAATGCAAGTCAGCTATGATTTTATAAAGTTGTAGGGTTTAGAGGACTATTAGCGTCTCTATAAGTGTACAAAATAAAATGAATAATTTTGGGAAGAGCGAGCATGCATAATGGCAGAATTACTACCCCTGCAAAGCGCTAATGATAGTGTATTGGCAGCACTCGTAACGCAGGCACGTGCAGGAGACACGGAAGCTTTCAATACCCTTTTTCAATCCTATACAGGACGCATTTGCACCTACCTGGCACGTATGGTCGGCAATGATGAAGAAGGGCGTGACCTGGCACAGGAAACATTTCTGAAAGCCTGGCAAGGCTTACCCGGCATGCGGAACAGCGAGAACTTCATGGCCTGGCTCTATCGCATCGCTACCAATATCGCCATAGATTATACGCGCAAAAAGCGGGTCAAACGCCGTCCCCAGCAGTACGGAGACTGGGACTCAAGACAGGGGGAACCGCCCGGCCCTGAAGCAAACAGACAGGTGCAAGGGCTGGAAGAGCATGTAGCGGAAACGGAGCAGATTCGGCAGACGCTGACCCATGTTGCGCCCAAATATCGTGCCTGCCTGCTCTTGCAGATCGAGGCCGGATTTTCACAACGCGAAATCGCAGAACTGCTGCATATCAGCGAGAAGAGCGTGAGCGTCTATGTGCAGAGGGGATGCGAACAATTTCGTCAGGAATACCAATATCTGGATCAGGGGCATAGAAGCCAGGTGCCACAAGAGAGGACAGACAAATGAAAAAAATCATACGCCAGCCATGTGCCGCCTGGGGAGAGAAACTGGCGGCCCGTCATGCCGCAGATCTATCGGAGATGGAAAGAGCGGCATTACAAAAGCATGTGCAGGAATGCGAGGCATGCGCGTCGGCCTTCGCGGCTTATGCTTTTATGGAAAAGGCGCTGCGGGCATTGCCCCCGGTTGAGCCTCTCCGGCATTTGTCTATCGAGGGAGGAGAGTTTGCAGGGAGCAAACAAGGGGCAGCGTTGTCAGCAGGCCCGGAGGAACAGACGCACAGTGAGGCTACACGCGCGCCAACGCCATTGATGCCGCGTCACATAAGAATGCGGCCGCATGCACGTCTGCTGAGGGCTGTGAGCCTGGTGGCAGTGCTACTCATCATACTCAGTTTTCTGATCGGGACATCGGTACTCCTTCTCAACCGGTCTCGAACAGCGGGCACAGTACAACCAACGCTGCCGGTACCCACAATGACACTCAGTCGCTGTGCCGACCAACCCATGCCAGTCCTGGTAGATCTGTGCGTACGCCATCAGTTCAAGGATATATTGCAATGGGGCAGGATAGGCAAGTATATCTTCGTTTTGGAGCGTGCCTACCTGGACATGAACCAGTTAGTGATAGAGTACCGCATTTTATCACAATCCAGCGGACAGCAGACATTCACAGATGCGGTTATAAGCGTAACATCCCAGGGACAAACTTTCGAGGAGATCGGGGGGGATGGGGAAGCAACAGGTCCACGGGCCAGTCTATTCAGTCCGCCGCCAGTGCCAAAGGATACACAATCCCTACAGATACATGCGATAGTCAGCGCTATTCGTTCACTACCAGGTATGCCAGGATCAAAGCCACCCCCAATAGTACACGGGCTGATAACATTCGATTTTACCCTGGCATATCATGGCGGCCTGGTCGTGACGCCGCATCAAACAATCACGGCGAACGGATTCAGTATCACGCTGGAAAGGGTCGCGATATCACCGAGCGAGACGATCATAGACGGCACGACAAAAGGTTCGTTATCAGGCGGCTCAGACACTACCTTCTTTCTTGATGCCGCCGGTCGCAGTTCGGGCCCAGCAGCTTCAACGTTTGGAGGCGCTAGCCAGCCCTTTAGCCTGATTTTTTATGATGCATTATCCGGTCAACATGGAACGTGGACATTACAGATCAGCGAACCCAATACCTCAGAGTCCTGGGTGTTCCATTTCAGAGTGCCATAATCTGCCCCTTTGGGCTGACTGTACCATCTAAGACAGGGCAGGTGTACAGC
>JALYVR010000270.1 GCA_030853145.1 Chloroflexota bacterium
TGCATGCACCATACCCATATGCCTCCCTCTTGCCTATCACTTTTTCCCTTCTTCGCACGTTACCTATACATAAGGTCCTGTAGCCGGCCGCTGGCGTCACTTGACATACTTGTTACAATGCGCTTAGCAAGGCCATCCAGGTTTGTACATACCTGCTCATTGTGGTATGTCGAAAGCTGCGCGGTGAGACGCACGAGAGAAATGGGGGTTCACATGCAGCCACTGTCTCATGATGAGGCACACAAACACGAGAGAACCCAGGGGCAATGGGCGGGGATGGCGCGCGAGACTCCCGAGGTATACGAAGAACAAGCGCACCAGTGGGCCATACTCCGGCATGAGGTGGAGGTAGAGGATATGAAGCAGCAGGACGAGCGCGAACGCTCTAGCTGGGAGCCACGGGACACTGAGGAAGACGCCGTTACCCCTCAGGCAAGCTTTGAATCACTAGAAGATGAGGAGGAGCAGCACGTTGACATCGTGGTTGTCGGCGTCGGCGGCGGCGGGATGAACGCCATCAATCGCATGATGAGCGCCAGGGTACGCGGCGTGCGCTTCGTTGTGATGAATACCGATGCCCAGGTGCTCGAACTCTCAGAAGCTCAACAGCGTATCTGCCTGGGACAACACTACACGAAGGGTCTGGGCGCTGGCGGCAATGCCGCCGTTGGCATGCGCGCCGCCACGGAGAGCGCGGCGGAGATTCGCGCCGCCCTGGGCGATGCCAACCTGGTTTTCATCGCCGCCGGCATGGGAGGCGGCACCGGCACGGGGGCCGCACCCGTGGTGGCTTCCATCGCGAAAAAACTTGGCGCCCTGACCGTCGGGATTGTGACGCTCCCCTTCACTTTCGAGGGTACACGTCGCCGCCGCATCGCTCAGGATGGCCTGGCAGAACTCAGTAACGAAGTTGACGCGCTGATCACCGTTCCCAATGACCGCTTGCTCCTCGCGCAAGTGCGCGATCGCAGCCTGGCCGAGGCCTTTAAGGTCGCCGATGATGTGCTGCGACAGGGGGTGCAGGGCATTGCCGAGGTGATTAATGTCCCTGGGCTGGTGAACGTAGATTTCGCGGATGTGCGTAGTGTGTTGCGCGGCGCAGGCTCGGCCCTGATGAGCATCGGCCAGGGGAAAGGTCGCAATCGCGCCCAGCTCGCGGCGCAGGAGGCTATCGCCGGTGGATTCCTTAATGTGACGATTCGCGGGGCCAAGCGCGTGCTCTTCAATATCAGCGGCTGCGAAGACATGACGCTCTTCGAGGTCAACGAGGTCGCCGAGTGCATCGGTGCCGCCGTTGACGATTCCGCCGATATCACGTTTGGCGCGGTCATCGATCCCTCTCTCGGCGACTCGATACGCGTGACCTTGATCGCCGCCGGCATGGAGGACGTGGCCTCGGCCCAGTCACCGGGCATCCATACGGCTATGCACTCCGGCCCAGCGCGCTCGACCCAGGCCAGCACCGCTCCCGCGTCAGCGAGCGTCAGACCCAGGCCGACCAGTCCTCCGGTGACCCCCATCACCCCTGTGCCGCCAGCCATCCGCTCCAGCACACCAAAGGAGCAGCCGGCCGCACCTCCGCCGGCTGGCAACACCCCAGGGCGCTCTGGCCAGGGTACGCCAGAACGCCCGCAGCGCAGCCTGGAGGACCTGCGTGGCCTCCGCAGCCTGGGTCGCCGCCACGAACAGAACAGCCAGCCGGGTGCGGACGACGAGATAGAACCACCACCCTTCTTTAAACGGTTCAGACGCTAGCGGAGTTGGGATATGGTGTCCTATGACTTGCAAATACATCGTTACCGCTGACGAGTCTCTCTGAAGCCCAGCGAACGCAGGCTCTCGAACGCTTTGCGCTCCTGCGTCCTGCCCTGGAAGGTCAGATGACCCAGACACAGCTCGCACGTGAACAGCACATTTTCCTCTCGACGATACAACGCTGGATCAAACAGTACCGAGCACAACCCTCCGCGAAAGAAGCAGGCTAATGTTTTTTCAACTACATCCCAGCGAGGCTTCGCGAGAGCGTAGCGGGCACGACAATCACGAGAATGCCAGAGAGGATCAGGGCCAGGCCCACTCCCTGGGCAATGCGCTCCCATCGGGGGAACATTTTTTCTGCGAAGATCACAACGGTAAGCCCTGCCATCGCTGCGATATTCATGATGCCCAGGGGGAAGAGGAGGACAAAGAGCAGCCAGTTCGATCCCAGGCAATAGATGCCGTGCTCAAGGCCCATACGAAAGGCACCAATGGAGCCGTCACGCCACCCACCATGGATGAAATCCAGAGGCGTGCAGCATTTTGCCAGGCAGACCCGTTTGAGGGGTGTAAGCTGGTAGAGCCCGGCCAGCACCAGGATGCCGCCACCAATCCGGGCCGCGTTCAGCATGATCCAGGGGATCTGTTGAGCCAACCCCGAGGCGGCGAGCGCGCCGAGATACGCGAGCAGGCCGAAGAGCGTCCAGACCAGCAGGTACGCGCCCACGAAGATCCAGGTAGACACAGAGGGTCGCTTGCCGCTGTGCCTATCACGCTGGACGCGTGCGAAAGCCAGGTTCATAGTGGCTGTCGCGGGAAACATCATCGCGATCATCATCACGACCCAGATCGCCAGGAACAACGTGGCTCCCATACCCATGGTCAGGCCCATGCCCATACTCTTCATCATGCTAGACTGCCAGATCAGAACGGCCCACGACGCGGCGGCCAGGATCAGCAGCAGCGCCAGGATGAAGGTACGTTCTCGTTGCAAACTCATTGTGCTTCCTTTTCTTCTTTCTGGGGGTCACGAGATTATCCGGGACAAAATCCCCACTGCGGACGGGAGCGCGGGACCGGTGGGTGCCCGGTCCCGCGCTGGTGTTCATAATGCGTGTCTATGGTTTGACTAGCTTTTGTACTCGTTGTGGCGGCGGAACCAGAGGCCTGTCTCGTTGCGACCGAGTGGCGCGCGGTCGAGCCACTGGTACATGCCCCAGAGAGCATCTACCCCGCGCGCGTACGCCGAGTAGGTGTGGTAGGCGACGCCATCCTCAAGCGCGAACGCGCTCATGCCAGGCCCTTCTTGCCTGTACGTCTGCCAGTCAGTTCCAACGCTCGCCGCCCACTCGACGAGCATTGGGTTCTCCTCGCCAGGCTCCGGCGGCTGCACGTCCATCGCGCGGAAGTTGTACTCGGCGAATCCCGACTGCCACTGCTCTTTGGTGTGCGCTGCCTGGAAGTCGTAGTTGAAGTCGCTGCCGAACGAAGAGGCCCAGGGGAAGCTCCAACCCATCCGCTGCTTGTACGTCTGCAATTTCGCGAGCGGTGCCCGCGATACCGCGCAGAGCGTGACGTCGTGATTGGCGAGGTGGACGACGGAGCCGTTGAAGCCGTCCGCGATCGTCGAGCAGGCCCGACACCCTGCCGTGTAATCGGGCCCGAACATGAAATGATAGATGAGGAGCTGCGAGCGTCCTCTGAAGAGATCGGCGAAGGACGCTGTGCCCTCATCGGTCTCGAAGCGGTACTCCTTCTCGATGCGAACCCAGGGCAGTTCCCGCCGCCGCCGCGCCAGTTCGTCGCTGCGCCGCGTCAGCGCCTTCTCGTCCTCCAGCAACTCAAGCCGGGCCGCAAGCCACTCTTCACGTGTTCCGGTCTTATGATCGGTCATTGTTTCTTTCCTTCTTGTCATTACATGCGTGTGATACAACGGTACGTCCCAATAATATTCTGTATCTTTGCTGGTACCACTATCTAACCGTGGATGCGAGGGACTACTCGTCCTGAGGGGAGCTCGCCCCGGCATGAGGTTCTTTCTCCCGCACTGATGGAGTGCTCGGTTCCTCAAGCAGATAGCTCCGCAGGGCAGCCAGACGCTGATCCCATTGTACTTCAATGGCCCCAATCCAGGTCGTGATGGTCGAGAGCGCCTCTGGTCGTGGCACATACCGCCGCTCCCGGCCCATCTCGTGGACCGTCACGAGACCTGCCTGCTCTAAGGTCACCAGATGCTTGGTGATCGCTTGACGCGTGATGGGCAAACGGGTGGCGAAGCTCGCGGCTGTCCCTGAGCCTTCTTCGCACAATTGTTGAAGCAACAGACGACGCGTGGGATCAGCCAGAGCCAGAAAGACCCTCTGCGCGTGTGAATCGATCATTACCGGCCTCTCCTCTCCTGTGGGCGGCATGCCCTCTGCATTACCCTCAACCAGCAAGCCCCCAGACCAGGAGCGCGACAGCAGCTATACGGCTTCCACCTGGCTCTGCAGGTAGGCGTGCAACGCGGAAAGGCACGCTTGCCAGCCCTGCTGGTTGTCCTGGTAGGCTTCCCCTGCCGGAATAGGCTGGGGCAGGGATGCAAAACCCGACTCGACCAGCGTCAATTGGGTCCCTTCGGCTCGGTCTTCCAGGGTAATTTCCACCAGCGTACTGGGGGCTGTGGCAAACGTGACCTTGGGGTGACCAACAGCATAGGAAGGCCAGCGAAAGGCAAAACGATGCGGCTCCTCAATCACCTCGATCCGGCCTGTGTAAGGGCAAGGTTCATCTTTCCAGGTAAAATGGATAGCGCCGCCCACGCGAAAATCCATGTCACTCACCACTCCAAACCAGTGGGCAAGCTGTTCTGGTTTCGTGATGGCCTCCCAGACACGTTGGCGCAGGGCGGGCAAGACCATGATTCGTTCGATACGATCAGAAAGAGTCATTGGATCTCCTCTCCAGTGAAGCAAGATGCTCTTGTGTGTTGCTTTACAGGCAACTCTCAGGTTGCCTATAAAGAGTATACCAGAAAAAATCACAATAAGCAACCCCAAAGTTGCGTGTTTTGCACATGGGGTCAGACGCGCGCAAATAGGAGAAGTGGTGGGCGTGGACCGTTAGATGCGGCTCTCTTCTGCCATAGGGTCACGAGATTATCCGGGGCAAAACGCACGTTAAGCCATGAAACATCTTCCCTGGCGCCGCCTCTTATAAGGCAAAAAGGAAGAATGGCACGCTTGCGGCGTCTCATAAATGGCATGGATTTTCAAAATGTACAGATATGGCGTCCCTCGCGGGCGCCATGCGGGTAGTAAAAGGCAGCGGGGGCGTCTGCCCCCGCTGCTTTTTACTATCCTTCAAGCTACGGCTAAGCCATCACTCCAGATCGGGGGACGCGCTCACACGCCCGCGCTCGCCGCCCTTCTTCCCTATGCGCGAGTAGAATTCCGAGCCTTGCTGTCGCTTGGTGGACTCCCCACCCTTCTTGCCAATCTCGGCATAGAACTGAGGGCCGCGCTTCTCTTTAACGGTCTCCCCGCCCTTCTTACCAATCTTGGAATAGAACTCAGGGCCGTACTTCTCTCGTACTGCCTGACCGCCATGCTTTGCCTTTTGCGAGCCAGGTTCCGGTCCGCGCTTGTTGTTTGCCATAGAAAGTCCCGCCTCTCTTATATACTCAAACTACCACATTTACCCAACGAACTTCGCGGTGAGACATCCTTAATTCAGAACATCTCGCTGCTTCCTTACTGCATATGATGTCCTCGCGCCTGCGCCACACGATTAGCAATCAATGCCGCCGTCACACCGGCGCCAACACCGTTATCGATGTTCACGACCGAAAGCCCTGGCGCACACGTCTGCAACATCGAGAGCAGAGCGGCAAGCCCCTTGCCACCCAGCCCATAACCAACCGACGTTGGTAAGCCAATAACCGGGACAGGAGCCAATCCTGCCACTACCGAAGGCAACGCCCCATCCATACCAGCAGCCACTATGATTGCATCTACCTCTGTAGAGAGAAGTTCGCGCAACGGACCCAGCAGGCGATGTAACCCCGCCACCCCTACATCATAGATACATGTCACACGACAACCCATTTCCTCGGCAATGAGCGCCGCTTCCTCCGCCACCGGGATATCAGACGTGCCAGCACTGATAACGCCTACATGGCCGCCCGTACTACGACGCGCATAATCGGGACTGGAGATGACCATGGCTCTCGCCGCTTCGCGCATACTTACGCGATACCCGCGAAACGCCTCTTGAAGTACACCTATGGCCTCAGGACGCAGTCGGCTGATGATCGCCCTCCCTGACCCTGCCAGCAGTTGTCGCGCTATTGCTTCAATCTGGGCTACCTCTTTGGTTTCCCCAAAAATGATTTCAGGTGCCCCTTTACGCTGCTCTCGCTCCAGGTCTGGACGCATCTCGACTACCGGGCTTGCATCGCTCTGCACACCACCTTGCGCTGGCTGCGCCCGCGCTTGCATACCCTCTCCCTCCACGTTCCTTTCGCCCTCCTGCCTGTTCTCGTTCTCTGATGACCCCGGCTGCAACAGACCCGTTAACAGTTCCATATAGTCATCAGTATGCTGATTCACAGAATTATGCACCTCAAGTAGAGCTTTGTCCGTCTTTCCTCTTTTAGGAATTCCCCAACGTTTTACAGTGTAACATACTTCTAAAAAATGAGCAAGCCGACAATACTTTACAAAAAGCAGATAAAGTGGGACGACATTGCAGGCGCGCGATAGCTCTTCATCGATATTTGCAGGCAGAGCGCCGCATTCCGTACTCTATCTACCTGTCTATGATACACTGTACTGATCCCTCCAAATACGCTCTCCTGGTCCTCCCTACGTCTATCTGGGGAGGCCGACCACGCCATTTCATGGCGTACCTCCTCCATATTGCTCCACTCAACCTTATAAAAATAGGACACGCGCCTCTTGCTGAAACAATTGACTCATTCGATAGCGCATACTTTATTTGACCAGGCAGCCTACGATAGCGCTCGCAAGACGCTATGTTGAGGAGACGGCAAATAGTACTAAGTTACTATTGCCTGGTGCATGCCTGGAAAG
>JALYVR010000271.1 GCA_030853145.1 Chloroflexota bacterium
ACCAGTTGCTGGACGAGGAAGATACACCATGGGTAACTATACCAGGCGCATGCGAAAGAAGGTCGAGAACAGCAAGGTAATCAGCCCGGAAGAGACAACCGAACTGGGTGACATCATCGACCAAAATATCGACAGCATCGTAGCCTTACATATGCGCTCGGAGCGCAAAGCCAGCCAGCACCAGCTTACGATAGAGCGCCTGATTGCGTTCCTGGGGCGGCCGTGGTACCTCTACTTTATCGTGCTATGCGTCTTCCTGTGGATCGGCCTCAACCTGCTGCTGCTGGTTTTCCATCGAACAAGCATCGATCCGGCGCCTTTCTACTGGCTCCAGGGCGCCATCACGCTCAATGCTTTGCTGACAGCCACCGCTGTGCTTATTAAACAGAACCGCCAGGAGAAGCTGGAAGGGCTGCACAACCACCTGGACTTCCAGGTGAATTTGCTGGTTGAACAGAAGGTTACCAAACTCATAGAGCTGGTTGAAGAGCTACGCCGCGATCTTCCCTCTGTCAAGAATCGCCACGACCCTCAGGCCGAAGCCATGCAGCAGCCCATTGACCCGCATGATGTGATGCATAACCTCCACCAATCCTTCAACGAGGCCCAACAAAACTTGTAGCACACAGTGTACCGCCGGGTCAACACGGCGGGCAGCCCTATGCAGAGCACATATCACAACATAACACTTAAAATTTGTCACACAAGACATACAATGAAACATAACTAGCTTCCTTGAATCACACATTCTTTTCTCAAAGTAATTACAAATTCGCGTTTTCGAGCCAGATTTCCTTGACTTTTCTGACACACTATGGTATACTAGTATGTGTTCCACTCAAGGAACATCCAGGGATAGAAATCAGACCCTGGCACAAGGCGAAGGCTTTGCATTGGTACGTCCGAAAGGAGAAAAAATTATGCCAATGAAGAAACCAGTCCGCCTCTTAGGGATGGTATTTCAAATTGACCAGTAGGGCCCGTAAAGGCGGGCGGCCCGAGCCTTTGAGCATCTAACATCGCCAGAATTTACCGGGTGTTGCAACACCATTGCGGCAAAGAACGACGTTGTAACGTCGAGTGGTGGTAGATGTAAACAGAGGATATTATCAGGGCATATCTTCCAAACTCTCATGCCCTCTCTATGTATATAGATCAGTTGACGTGACACGGGAGTTGTGCAGAAGACTACACAGAAGGACCAGGATACTATGAAACCTGGTCCTTTCTGCTATTACCGGCTAGTCATCGCCTAGCGACAACACGGCCATGAAGGCCTCCTGCGGAATCTCTACGTTCCCCACCATCTTCATGCGCTTCTTGCCCTCTTTCTGTTTCTCCAGCAACTTGCGTTTGCGCGTGATATCGCCGCCATAACACTTGGCAAGCACGTCTTTGCGCATGGCTTTGACCGTCTCGCGCGCGATCACGCGCGAACCGATGGCGGCCTGGATCGGCACCTCGAACATCTGGCGTGGAATGAGCTTGCGCAGCTTCTCTACGAGCGCGCGGCCCTGATAATACGCATTATCGCGATGCAAGATCAGCGAGAGCGCGTCCACCGGATGCGCGTTGACAAGAATATCCAGCTTCACCAGGTCCGCCTCATGATAGCCAGTAAAGCTGTAATCAAGCGAGGCATAGCCCTGTGTGCGCGACTTAAGCTGGTCATAGAAATCGAAGATCAGCTCCGCCAGAGGCATGCCATAGGTCAGCAGCACTCGCTCGGCCTCGATATACTTCATGTCCTGGTAGAGGCCGCGTCGCGTGGTCACCAGGTCCATAATCGTGCCAATGTAGCGCGAGGGTGTGAAAATCGAGATGTCCACCCAGGGTTCCTCGATCTTCTCGATCTCGCCCCCGGCCGGGAACGCCGAGGGGTTATCGATCGTCACCACTTCCCCGCTCTGCCTGATGACGTGGTACTCGACGCTGGGCGCCGTCGCCAGGATATCCAGCCGGTACTCGCGCTCCAGGCGTTCCTGGACGATCTCCATGTGCAGCAGGCCCAGGAAACCACAACGGTAGCCAAAACCCAGCGCGTTCGACGTTTCAGGCTCATAGAAGAGCGAGGCATCGTTGAGCTTCAGGCGCTCCAGAGCCTCGCGCAAGAGCGGGTAATCGTCGCCTTCAACGGGGTAGATACCGGCGAAGACCATGGGCTTCACCGGCTTGTAGCCCGGCAGAGCCTCCACATGACCGAGAGCATCTGGTGTGCTGGCCGTGTCGCCCACACGACAATCCTTGACGTTCTTGAAGCCAGTTGCCAGGTAGCCAACCTCGCCGGCGGTCAGCCCGCCGACAGAGGTCATACGCGGGTGGAAGTAGCCAGCCTCTAACACATCGGTGCTGCTCCCCGCGGCCATCATGGCGATACGCTCGCCGGCGCGAATCTGTCCGTCGACGATGCGCACGTAAGCGATCACGCCCTTGTAGGCATCATAATGCGAGTCGAACACCAACGCGCGCAGCGGCTGATCCAGGTCGCCCCTGGGTGGCGGAGTATGCGCGATAATGGCTTCCAGGATGTCCTGAGTGCCGATGCCCTCTTTGGCCGAGGCCAGGATACACTCTTCCCCTGGTATACCGATCACCTCCTCGACCTCCTGACGCACGTGCTCTGGATCGGCGCTGGGCAGATCGATCTTGTTGATGACGGGGATGATATTCAGGTCGGCTTCAAGCGCCAGGTACAGGTTCGCCAGCGTCTGCGCCTCAATGCCCTGGGTCGCATCGATGACCAGCAGCGCGCCCTCGCAGGCCGCCAGGCTGCGCGATACCTCGTAGGTAAAGTCCACGTGTCCCGGCGTATCGATCAGGTTGAGCTCGTACTCTTCCCCGTCGAGCGCCGTATAGAGCATGCGCACCGCCTGCGCCTTGATGGTGATGCCCTTCTCGCGCTCCAGGTCCATTTGATCGAGCATCTGTTCCGTCACTTCGCGCTTGGAGACGGTGCCGGTATATTCAAGCAAGCGATCAGCAAGTGTGGACTTGCCATGATCGATATGCGCGATGATACAAAAATTCCTGATATGAGCCTGGTCAGTCATTCGATAATGCCTCCGCACAACGCTTCATCGCCATCTTCGCCCCCATAGAAGACGGCCCCCTGTCCAGGAGTGATGGCTCGCAGTGGATTTGAAAGTGTCACCAACGCACGCTTTCCCTCTAGAGGCGTGACCAGCGCCGGCTGCTCCGTCGCCTTATAGCGCACGCGCACTGCCGCCTCAAACGGTGCTGGCGGTATCTCGCCGCTGACATAATGCATCTGGCCAACGGTAAACGTCGTCCTGTCCAGCGCCTGCGCCGGACCCACCACCAGCGCGTTCTCCGCTGCGTCGATCTTGAGCACGTGCAGCGGGTCGCGCGAGGTGAGGCCCAGCCCCTTGCGCTGGCCAATAGTATAATAGGCCAGCCCCCGATGCCGACCCAGGAGCTGGCCCTCTTGATCGTAGATGGGTCCTGGCCTGGGAATGGTGATCACCGGCGCGGCGCTCGTGACCGGTCCTGCGACGGCGAACTCACCGGCGCGGGTCTCAGTATAGCGATTGATGAAGCCGCGATAGTCGTTCTGAGCCACAAAGCAGATCTCCTGACTCTCCGCCTTCGTGGCCACGCTCATGCCGCGTTCCGCCGCCATGGCTCGCACCTGGGGCTTAGTGTATGTTCCCAGCGGGAAGCAGGCGTGCGCGAGCTGCTGCTGATTGAGGACATGCAGCACGTAGGACTGATCCTTGTCGGGGTCAACCCCCCGGCGCAGGCGGCGCTTGCCGGTGACAGGATGGTCATCCACGCGCACATAATGGCCCGTGGCCAGGTACTCCGCGTCCAGCGCCAGGGCACGCTTGAGCAGCACGGTGAAGCGAATATGCCGGTTGCAGACCAGGCAGGGGTTCGGCGTATGGCCGGCGACATACTCCTGGTAAAAGTAATCGACGACGGTATTTTTAAATTCTTGCTCGACATTCACCAGGTAAAACGGCATATCCAGCATACGCGCCACGCGCCTGGCATCATCGACGGCTTCAAGCGAGCAGCACTTATTCTGCGCCACGCGCTCAACCCCATCATCTTCAATTGTGCCCGGCTCCGACCAGAGGCGCAGCATCATGCCGATCACCTCGTGTCCCTGTTCCTTGAGAAGCGCGGCGGCTACCGAGCTATCCACGCCGCCACTCATTGCGACGACAATTCGCGCCATGCTTCTGCTCCTTTTCAATTTGTTTCACTTTGTTTCAATCTCAGGCAAGACCCGACTCCTCTACAACGCCATCTGCCTCAGGCGTGCCCTTCTCTTGCTCCCGTTCAGTTTCTACCTCTGCCTATGATGAGAATGGAGAGAAAAAAGGACTAGCCTCATCATGGGCTAGCCTCATCATTCGCGCCTGTTTTCTTGCCTGATAGTATGAATTTATGCCCTGTGCTACCATGTTAAGGGTAGCATAGGAGAGCAGGCTTGTCAAATTGTGGACAAAAGCGCCAGGCGCCCTGATCCGCGTAGGGGCGATGGCTTGCTTTGTCTCCATCAGCCACCACGGGCGAGGCAAGCCAGCGCCCCTACGCGGATCAGGGAGACCTGCGGATCATCCCGATGTGGATCGTCCCTACGCGGATTGAGGTCCTGGGGCAAGCACAACGGGACTCGACGGGAACCGTCCTGTCGTGTATAATAGCGCCAACATGTTTTTGTATGATAAGCGTCATCTGCCATCTCACAGCCAGGGCCAGCAGAACGCTGGAAACAACGTACGTATGGCAAACAGCATACTACCTGAGAATAGACTAGGGCCGCAGGGCCTGGATCGATCGCAGCATCGATCCAGGACTGCCGGGCAGGGAGAGACCAAGCATGCCTAAGAAGTCAGGATCTGCGCGCAGTGGAGCGCAACGCCATAAGGCAAAAGTGCAGAAGAACATCGAACTTGTGCGCCAGTCTTCCAGGAGGGCGGAAGCGCTTGAGAGCGACAGCGAGCTGTCAAGCAGCAGTGTATCTACCATGGATACTTCAGATGCCATGGAAAAAGTGTCAGCGAGCGCGGACACGTTAGAGACAGATACCGAAGCTGCCGATAGCATGGAAAAAGCGCCAGTCATTGAGCCGCGCGCTACCAGGAGGCTTGCCACAAGGAAAACCGCGACCACAGCCAGGGAAGCGACTACCGCCACTAAGGAAGAGGTCAACACGAGTACAGGCAAGGACAGCATGACGAGCGCGCCGAGGGGCAACGCTTCAGCACGCCTTGCAGCGCGGCGCCAGGGCGGTCAAAAAGCTCAGCAGCGCGCGGCGGCGACTCTGGTTACATCTGAGCATTACAGGTATGTGCGCAAAGACCTGATCTTCATCGCCATTCTGGCCATACTTATGTTCGCTGTGCTCATCATTCTGCATTTCGTGCCCGCCATCGGCGGATAATCTGCACGATTGATCGCGCAGAGAAAAGAAAAGGCACTGAGATTGCTCTCAGTGCTCTATCTATTGTTTCGGTGGCTTTTGTAGAGGCAGGATAGATATCCGCCAGCCGCGCGTATATACTTGTCGGGTTAGTGCATCAAGGGGCCGGTGCCTATGCCAGCCGGAATACCGTGCCGGTGTTCTGCGGGTATAGTCACGCCCAGGACACGTTGCATGGCCATGGTGTGGCAGCAGTTCCCCCAGTCATGGAAGAAGTGACAGGTACAGTTCCACTCACCATCGTCATAATTAGTGGTATGAACGTCGTTTTCGCCCCGGAACGTCGCCTCAAAGCGCGAGAATTGTATCCGCTCCGGTTCTTCCGCGTAACGCTTGGCTTTCGCGATCTTGTTGATCATACTCGAGTTCATGATCGGTACTCTCCTTCAAATCTAGCAACCACTCCGCGTCCACTTGTAATTCAGGAAGCCCTACATTCAGGTAAAGCTTACGTAGCGTAGTCGCGCATCTTTTCTGTCAGTCAACATCGTCGTGCGCCGACAACTCACATGAGAGGACACAATAAATTGAGTCCCTACATTCCTCCTTTCACAAGTTAGCAATCGGCTCGTACCAGCGCGAGCTTGAGGGTAATGAGTGGCCCATTCCAATCCGTACGGATACGGAGGCTGGATACACTGATCAAGTGCAGTGAAGAATGATCAATGAGCCCGGCAATAAATGCGCGTTATGAAGTTGAAAATAATAAAAAAAACACCAGGGCAAAAACTCCCTAGTGTGGTTTTCCTCGAATATTGCTACGAACCGTCACCGCCGTTCGCGACGATGCAATTCGTGATGCTGTTGTGTCTGAGTGCATAAGCGACAACCCTCGTGAATACAAATCTCTCTGGATATCTACGCCTTCAGATTGAAGCAATTATACCATATGAAATCTGTAATGTCCAGCCTTACGCCGCCCCAAAATCAGCTCTCCTGACGTGCCTGTGATTGCTATCCGATCCTTACTTCTGGCTGTTGTATCTGCCGCTCGGTGTAACTGTCTCGCGTTGCTGAATTTCAATACTGTACTTCAGCTTACGATGAGTAGGCAAGGCATAGAATAAAAATACCTGACGAAAAACAGATTTTGTTGCAGTGTTTCAGGTATGTTTCTCATGAACAGCATAGGAGTTGATGACATAGTACTTCAGGATAGTGAATATGCTCATTGTTTTAGAAATGAAGCACATCCGTAATACTATGTGTACATCAAATAACTTCTATGTTTACTCAGCATAGCGATACTTGTAGAGTGTTAATATACAAAGGAGGCGGCATATGGAAGAGGAAACTACTCCAGGGCAACGATCCGAGATGAAGCAAACCAGGAACAAGGCAGCTAGTTCCAGTACCCATAAAGCATTACGTACTG
>JALYVR010000272.1 GCA_030853145.1 Chloroflexota bacterium
ATGAAGGACAGTGCCTGCGTAGGCCGAAACCGGACACCCTGACGCCTGCAAACACCACAAACGATCTACTTGCTGTGGCCGATGCCGCAGGAGTGGATCGGTTCGCCTACTATGGCTACTCCTGGCTTGCGCTGATTGGCCTTCAACTCGCCATTCGGACCGACCGCCTCTCGGCGCTCATCATGGGGGGCTTCCCTCCCCTGAACGGGCCATACGAGGAAATGCTGCGTGTCACTACTGTGACCTACGAGATAGCGAGCGGGTCGCGGCCAATGCCATCAGCCGATGAATCCGAATGGTCTGGCATTTCTCTATCAATGGATCAAACTCGGCAATTTGTCACCCTGTACCAGGCGTTGCAGGGGTTCGATGACCGAACTGCCCAGGCTCGGCTCACCTGTCCTCGCCTCTGCTTCGTGGGTTCGGCGGACGAGATCCTGTATGACAAGAGTTGGGGAGATGTGCATGTGAGCTTAGCGGATCCAATTGTGCGCGGACAAGCTCAACTCTCTGATCTCGGTTGGGATGTACGAGTGCTGGATGAGCTCGATCACATACAGACGATGCAGGCGAGTCAGGTGGTGCCAATCGTACGTCCGTGGTTGGCATCCAGGCTTCGATCATAACTTGTGTCCGTGCAAGAATTCTAGCTCAGTCCGGTGACGCTGGGATTCTTGCACGGACTCCCCGGAAGGAGGACCACAGAGGCGTATGGTCACAGTATATAATGGGGAAGGCACAAGTGGCCTGTGCGGCAGAGTTGCCGGTAGGCCGGACACTATTTGAACACCTTTGAAGGTTGAGAGCACTTATGGCTGAATACACGCATATCACTGTTGAACGCGGGTCTCAGGACAGGGTCGCCACCGTCACCATGCGGCGGGCGGAGGCACGTAACGCCATTAATACCCGGCTCGTCCAGGACCTGCAAGCCGCCTTCAGCGAGCTGAGCAGCGATGAGAAGTTGCACGCCGTGGTATTGACCGGCGACGGCCCGGCGTTCAGCGCGGGGGCCGATCTGTCGATGATGAAGTCAGCGGCAGACCTCACGCAGGAGCAGAACCTGGCAGACGCGCTGCATATGGCGGACCTCTTCGAGAGCATCAACGCCTTCCCCTGCCCGGTCGTAGGACGCGTCAACGGAGCCGCGATGGGCGGAGGTGTGGGCCTGGTCGCAGTGTGCGATATCGTGATCGCCGCCGAGCAGGCGTCCTTTGCTTTTAGCGAGGTCTGGCTGGGCATCGCGCCCGCCGTGATCTCGCCCTACGTCATACGCAAGATCGGCGAGAGCAACGCACGCGCGCTGTTCGTGACAGGCGAACGCTTCAGCGCGACACGCGCACGCGAGATGGGCCTGGTCCACACGGTCGCACACGACGATAAACTCGATGCCGCCGTGGAGAAGACGCTCAACAATTTGCTACGGGGAGGCCCACAGGCGCTACGGGCCTGCAAAGCCCTGGCGCTGAGCGTCGGGCGCATGGACCACGATACGGCGCGGCGCCATACGGCCGAAACTATCGCGGCCCTGCGCGTGAGTGCCGAGGGGCAGGAGGGGCTAAGTTCGTACCTGGAGAAGCGCAAGGCGCACTGGGTCACGGTATGATGTTCAAGAAGATACTGATCGCCAATCGCGGAGAGATCGCCTGTCGCATTATGGCAACCTGCCGCCAGATGGGTATACGCACAGTTGCCATCTATTCAGAGGCTGATCGCTTCGCGCGCCATATGCGCGAGGCGGACGAAGCCTATGCCGTCGGGCCAGCTCCCGCCGCGCAGAGCTACCTGCGTATCGAGGCGATTATTGATGTCGCCACACGCAGCGGCGCGCAGGCCATTCACCCCGGCTACGGCTTCCTCTCCGAAAACACGGCCTTCGTCGAGGCCTGCGAGCAGGCCAATATCACCTTTATCGGACCACCCGCCGCGGCCATGCGCCTGATGGGGTCGAAGATCGCGGCCAAACAGTTGGCGGAGTCGGTGGGCGCGCCGACGATACCGGGCTACAACGGCGCGAGCCAGGACGACGCGGTGCTGGCACAGGAGGCGCGGCGCATCGGCTTCCCCCTGCTCATCAAGGCCTCGGCGGGTGGCGGCGGCAAAGGCATGCGCGAGGTCCACAGCGAGGCAGATTTCCTGATGCAACTGGCGGGCGCGCGCCGCGAGGCACTGGCCGCCTTTGGCGATGGCACGGTCTTTCTCGAACGCCTGCTTCAGCAACCACGCCATGTCGAGATCCAGGTGCTGGGCGACCGCGCGGGCAATCTGATCCACCTGGGCGAGCGCGAGTGCTCGATCCAGCGCCGTCACCAGAAGATTGTCGAGGAGAGTCCATCGGTGGCGCTCACGCCGGCGCTGCGCGCCGAGATGGGCGAGGCCGCGGTACGCATCGCGCGCACCGCCGGCTACGTGAACGCCGGCACGCTCGAATTTATGCTCGACCAGGACCGGCGCTTCTATTTCCTGGAGATGAATACGCGCTTGCAGGTGGAACACCCCGTTACCGAGCTGGTGACCGGCATCGACCTTGTGCGTCACCAGATCTTGATCGCCGCCGGGGAGTCACTGAGCCTCACGCAGGAGCAGATTAGCCCGCGCGGGCATGCCATCGAGATGCGCCTGTATGCCGAGGACCCCGACCAGGATTTCCTGCCCTCCACAGGCAGCATCACACGCTTCGTCAAACCGGAGGGACCCGGCATCCGCGTGGATAGCGGCATCGATAGCGGCGACGAGATCACCCAATACTACGACCCCATGATCGCCAAATTGATCGTCTACGGCGAAGACCGCCCCGCCGCCATCGCCCGCATGCGCGCGACTCTGGAACAGACCATCGTATTCGGCGTCAGGACGAATGCTCCCCTGCTCCACGCTATAGCGATGCATCCGGCCTTCGAGGAAGGGTACACACATACCAATTTCCTGAACGAGCAGCGTTTGCTCGACCGGCGCAACGAGCAGCCATACAACCAACGTCTGCAGGATGCCTTGATGGCGGCGGGCCTGCATGCACTGGATGACGCGCTATCACCAGCCAACTCACTCAGCGCTAACCCCTGGAAGACACTGGGGCCGTGGCGCATGCTTGGCGAGGCGCACACTGTTACCTACCGTTACCAGGAGCAAGAGCACCATGTCGCGCTGCGGCTCGGACTTGCCAGCGCGGGTACGTGGAACGTGCAGGTGGATAGCCAGCCAGCCGAAGACGTAACGTACCAGGATGGCAATGATGACCTGATCCTGCTGCGGCGCGGCGCGGGACAGGTGCGAGCCTATGTGCAGCAGATCGAGGGCCAGACACAGGTCGTGCTGGATGGGCTGATCTACCGTTTAGAGCGACGGCAGCCGCCCAATGTCGACGCGGCCGCGCACGGAGGCAGTGCGGTCCAGGCTCAACGGACGCTCAACGCGCCGATGGCCGGCACCGTCGTCAAGGTGCTCGTAGCCGATGGCGCGCAGGTACAGCACCAGCAAGTACTGGTGATCCTCAGCGCGATGAAGATGGAGCATACGATTACGGCTCCCGCCGACGGGATAGTGCGACGCGTCCACTACAAAGAGGGGGATGTGGTCAAGGGCGGAGCGGTCGTCGTCGAAATGGAATAAGTAGTAAATAGATAGAGAGGAACGTAACATGCAGCTAGGTTTCATTGGCACCGGCGTTATGGGGCGGCCCATGACGCTCAATCTACTCAAGGCAGGCCACACGGTGACCATCTTCGCGCGTCATCCTGAGAAGCCAGAGGTCCAGGAGGTGCTGGCGGCGGGGGCCATGCTAGCGCCCTCGGCGCGCGCCGTGGCCATCGCCTCGGAGATCGTGATTACGATGGTGCCAAACTCTCCCCAGGTGGAGGAGATAGTGGTGGGTCCCCAAGGTATCCTCGAAGGGGCGCACAACGGGCTGATCATCATCGATATGAGCACCATCGCGCCATCGGTGAGCCAGAAGCTGGCGCGGCAGGCCGGGGAGCATAAGGTGCATTTCCTCGATGCTCCTGTGAGCGGGGGATCGCAGGGTGCCGTGCAGGGGACGCTGACTATCATGGTTGGCGGTGAGCGCGAGGTATTTGAGCAGGCCAAACCCGTGCTGGAGGCCATGGGCAAGAAGGAGAATATCTTCTACGTCGGGCCGGCCGGCTCAGGCGAGGTCGTGAAGATCGTGAACAACATTCTCTGCGGAGCCATCGCGGCGGCCATCGCCGAGTCGTTTGTGCTGGGCGTGAAGGCGGGGGCAGATGTCGATACGATGGCGAAGATCATCGGCGTGAGCAGCGGCGCGAGCTGGCAGCTCGCGAACCAGTTCCCGCTACGTGCCTTCAACGGCAGCTTCCAGCCAGGCTTTATGACCGATCTGCTGCACAAGGACCTGGGCCTGGCCCTCGAACTGGCCGCCGAGAACCAGACACCTATCGCGCTGACCACCCTCACGCGCCAGATGTACGAGACGGCCCGCGCCAGCGGCTATGGACGCGACGACTATACCGCGCTGCTGAAGGTGCTGGAACAGATAGCGGGCGTCGAGGTGCGAGGGAAAGTGAGCACATCGTAAGACGACCAGCCATTTGAAAGGGATCAGCTACTCATGGATGAGAACTACGAGGAACTCTTTGCGCGCATCCGCGCCAGGTGTCACCAGCAACGCTGGCACGGACCAGAGATGGACAATCCAGGGGAGATAGTCGAAAAAGAGCGCTTACGTCAACAGGAAGCCAGGGAGGAATTTGAGCGATCACGCAAAGAGAATCCTACCAGAAGGATCTGGAATGTAGTAACGACCAGTGCCACCAGGTATTGGTATGATCGCAATGGAAAGCAATATGCGATCAATGCCGATACTGACCTTGAAAGCTTCCCTTTGCAGACCGATTTCGAATATGCTCCTGCTACTGAGGCAGAACTGGCCTCGCTTTCTGCTCTATCTATGCGACTGGGGTGAGGCCAGAGTCTCCTGTCTCGACTGCACTACCGGGAATATCTTTCTGGTGCATATGGGCAAGAAACGTCATACCTATGTGCTGGAGCTTCAGGCACCTTCCCTGTACGCGTGGTGGGAACAATGGCTGGAAGAGAAACCGGCCATAGAGCCAGAACAGGCAAACTCTTTTTTCGTTGACGATGGTGGTACTTTTTTAGACGAATTGGACGAATTGGACGAAGCAGAGAAAGGAGATAGTGGTATGTGAGGATTCATAGACACTTCCCTTTTTCACTTCTTGTTCCCAGAGCGACCAGGACACACAGTTCGAGCAGAAAACTCAAAGTCAGGTTCGCGTTTTTGAGTATCGTGAGAGCCATGCCTCTCGTTCCTTTCAGCAATACGTGTCTTATCGTAAGCGTGTCACTGCGAGCACGCTTTCTGCTCAAGTCCTGCAATAAACAGGCTGATAAGCCAGTGGAAACTCGCGTCCTGGTCGATTGGCATCCCAAAGCCGCCCGTCACTTCCAGCGAGATAAAGCCATGCACAATACTACGCAAGCCGCGAATGGCATGAATGGCATCCTCCTCGCTGAGCCGGTAGGGCGCGAGGACGGCTCGGACAACATCCACCACCTGCTTCGCAATGCTGAGCCACTCTTGATTGCCAGCATCGGGCGCTTGCAGGGTGAGAGCATAGCGCCCAGGCGCTTCCCTAGCATAGGACCGGTAGGCATCGGCGAGCGCAACAATGGCCTCTGCGCGTGATTTACCAACGGTCGCATGCAGGATGCGATCAAGCAGATCGCGTAAGCTGTAGATCGCCAGATCCTGCTTGAGACCAGGCAGTCCCGCGATGTGATGGTACAGGGAGGGCGTGCGCACACCTACACGTTCGGCAAGGCGGCCCAGCGAGAGTTGATCGAGGCCCTCCTCGTCTATCAGCCTGAGCGCAGCCTCCACAACACTCGCGTGATCCAGTCCTACCCTATGCGACATGCGACTGCTTTCCTTCTTCTTTCACCAGGGACCGTTCCAAGGCGTGAATAGCGCGCTCCATCGCCGCCTGGGGCTGGCGAAGCACGCGACCATGCCCTACGGCCAGCAAGGATGGCTGGAACGCTAGCAGTTTGCGGGCGCTCTCCAGCGCTAACCCCTTATGCCAGGTAGCAAGCGCCGGCAAGGGAAAGAGCCATTCGGTGGTTCCCGAAACGGCAACCCCACCCTGCGTCTGAAAGGCATCGCCAGCGATCACGGATCGATCTCTGGTATCGAAGAAAGCTAGATGGCCTGGCGTGTGGCCTGGCGTGCTGATCACTTCGAGTGAGCCGATACGATCTCCTTCGTGCAAGAGGCGCGTGGGCTTCGTTGTACAGACAGGATAGCCGCCACGCAGAGGTACCTGCGGCTCTGAGGGATCAAGGCTCTTATCGCCAGTCAGAAAACGCGCGTCTCGCTCGCTAATGGCTACCTCAGCATCCGGCAGAGCAGCATGCAACGCATCAAGCGAGCCGACATGATCGATGTGGGCATGGGTCAGCAAGATGCGTACGATTGGAGCGCCGAGCGCCCGCGCGGCGGCCAGGATCGCCGGCGCGCATCTGGGCAAGGCGCAATCGATGAGCGTCAGCCCATCGTCCTCGCGTACCAGGTAGCAATTGAAGGCCACGAGCCGGGTCAATTGAAAAAGGTTGTTGCCTGAAATGGTCACTTTCATGGTTTGATGTATCCTTTTTACTAATCGCTTTAACTTATTAGCTAATATATATAGATAATAAGCTAATGTTATTAGCTTGTCAAGGGGGAAAGTGAGTGGAATCCAGGGGTGGGAGGTAGAGGGACGCCGTTGTCAGACCCGCACGGGTCTGACA
>JALYVR010000273.1 GCA_030853145.1 Chloroflexota bacterium
GGGGAACACTCATTATTTTTGCCTGCTACTTCATTAGCACTTTCGCCCTCCTGGTCATTCGCGGGCAGGCCGTCATAAGTACACAAGTCCTTCCATTTGAGATCATCGCCACAGTAGATGCCGCGCTCGGCAAATTTGCGGGCGCCCTTATGGCCATCTGTGTGCTGGGCTATTGTGTCAGCGCGGCCATCTTCTATACCTATTCCTCCGCGCGTATCCTCATGGCAGCCGCCATCGACGGGCGCATCCCGGTCAGCCTGGGCAAGCTCAATAGGAACCGCGTGCCCGCGAACGCCACCATCTTCCAGGCCATCTGCGCCATCCTGATCACCATCGTCATTTTCATTATCGTCGTCTTCATCATCGTGCCATACGCGCTCAATACCGGCGCCTCCCCAGCGGCAACCGTGTCAAGGCTCTATACCGTCAATGCCGCCACGCTCTCCATCATCTGGACCATCGCCATTACCTTCCTCTTCATTGATATCATCTTCCTGTACCGGCGCGATCCCGCCCATTTTCGCCGCCTGCGTATCCTACCCATGCCGCTACTCTGGCTCAGCGTCGCGGTTGGCTTTATCGCCTGCCTTGCCAACATCGTTGGCACCCTCTACTATTCATGGGCCCCACAATTAATCGGTCGCAACTCCTGGTGGTATATCGTCGGCGGCCTGGTACTCTTCTGCCTGCTGGCCGCCATTGGTGTCAGCCTGTGGGCGAATAGCCAGGCCGACTGGCAAAACATACGCACCTGAGATGCCAAACACGAATGCTACATAAACTAGCTATCCTCAGTAGGCTCCAGGTCCTGCTTTCTGTCCATGCCCAGCATCCGGCGCGCGAGGGCTGTGCTGTCGACCTCATAGGTACCTGAGGCAACCCGGCGCTGTAGCTCCTCCACACGGGCCGCGCGCATCTCCATCTCATGCCTGACAGCCTGCACTCCCCGCAAGGGCGCTAACGGGGCGACACGCTCTTCGGCCGCGCTCGTAACGCTCTTGTTTCGCCTCTGCTGGCTCGTCCTGGAGCGGATGAGGTATTGATCATCCTGAAGCCAGGGCTGAAACCCGGAACTATCATGCTCGCGCTCACCCAGAGGCTGCGTTCCCGCAGCCTCGATATGCGACGTGGTGGCGCGCTTTTTCTGGTCACGCTTCTGACGGACGCTCTTTTTTGGTCGCGGCTCATCCATTGCATCATCTCTTCTAGCCATTACTACATCGTGCAGCGCGATCTCTGTCCTGGCACCCAGTTCCCGCACCATAGATTGGCGCGAGGAAAGCACTGCCCTCCTTCTCTCTATTATAGGATATATCTTGAGTGTAGCGCGATTGTCACGAACTGAATATGGGTATTCGTCGCATATTTCTTAGCCCGAAGGTCCCTAAGCGCAGCAATTGCTTTTTGGTGGGGAGAACTCATAGGGTGGGAACCTGCAACACCTGCGCCACCACGACGGTGACATTATCATCTCCGCCACCATCCAGCGCGGCCTGGATGAGATGCTGGCTGTTCTGAGCTGGATCGGCGGCGAGTCCCAGAACGCGCTCGATCTGGGGATCGCGCACCATCTCCCAGAGGCCATCGGAGCAGAGCAGCAGCTTATCGCCGGGCTGCAAGGTGACACTGAAGGCGTCCGCATCCACCGAGGCCTTCTCACCCATGCAGCGATAAATCTGGTTGCGCTTGGGATGCGTATAGATCTCTTCAGGCGTGATCGAGCCTTCATCAACCAGGCGCGCGACGACTGAATGATCGCGAGTGACCTTGCTCAGACCCTCAGATGGGCGCTGAAGGTATGTGCGGCTATCGCCTACATTTACCACGTAGGCCCGCCTGCCAAAGAGGAGCGCGGCAGTCATCGTGGTACCCATATCCTCGTTTTGCGCCTTATTCCGTTGATGCAGCAGCAGATTGGCATGTTGCAAGCCATCCAGCAGCAAGTCCGTAAAATACGCGTCACCGGTTTCTACTGAGTTCAACAGGGCCGGCATAGCGATATCGTTAAAGGTTTGAATGACGAGCCGGCTGGCCTCGCGCCCATTGGCATGCCCGCCCATACCGTCCGCGACCACAAACAGGCCGAACGGCTGCCCATCATGGGTGCGCATACCCTGCATGGCCAGCAAATTGTCCTCGTTGGGCTTCTGCTTACGCTTGAGACCGGGATCAGTGGCGCTGCCCACTACCAGCCGCAGGATCCCTGGCTCAGGCTGCTGGCTGCTGGAGGATGCAGCGCTCCCTGGAGCCGGCGGTTCGTAGGAAAGAGGAATCGTGCGCGCCGGCTGACCCGCGCTGGCGCGCCTCTGTGCAGGAGGGATAATCCGCGTGGGGTACTCCGCCAGGATGCGCTTGTCTACGGCAGGCGGCGCTTGCGTGGCATAGGTCTCCTCCACCTCGGCTCGACCGTTCATAGTTGCACGCGCAGGATAGCCGGCCGGGGGCGTCCTGAAAGCCCTGGGTGTGGAAGACGCGGAAGATACAAATGGCGCTGCGGCAGCCGCCACCCGTTGCGGGCGCGCTGCCTGGGGAGCGGGTGGCGCCTGGGGAGGATGAGTGGATTGGGCAGCCATCTGCTGCGCGTCATGCATCGCCTGGCGCTCCGCTTGCTGCAACTCTTCCTCAAAGCGTTGCTGCTCATGACGGTAGTGCAGCGCGCGCTGGAGCATCTTCCAGGTGGCAAAGATGAGCAGTCCCCACGAGGCCAGCAAGGTGGCGCAGAACACCACCAGGCCTGCGAGAGGCAGCAAGATCCTGGGCCCCTGGCTCTTCCATAAAACGGCAATATGCGGGAGCACCTGGACCAGAAACGGCGGAAACCCTCCCGACGCCCAGATGAGGACGCAGGCAGCAACAAGCAGCCCGGCCCCTTGAACGAGACCAGACCAGCGCTGTAGTGAGTAAGCAGTCCTAAAATTCTCAAGCATCCGTTTCCCACTCAATTCGGTTATCATCTATCTTGTTCCAAGTATACCCAGATCGTCTCTCAAGCTTCAACGCTTCCATCCAAATTTCCCTGTATGTCTACCTCCTGCTCCCCATAGCTGACCGCTTGTGCGCCCGGAATGGAAGAGCAGGGCGATAAAACAAGCCTCTGCCTCCGTCATTACTAATAAACGTGCCAGGTCAGCGTTTTACGAAGATCGCTCCCCTTCGTAACTGCGTGATGTATCACGCGTGGGCAGGCCTGATGACATGGGATCCCCAGCGCGATACATCGCGCAGCTACGAAGGGGGAACGAGACAAAAACACCATCGCATCGCGTATTATACAAAGGTCGGTCCTGCAACTTTGGTGCGCTGTGAGACGTGTAGCCACTAGGACCAATGGCTCAGCAAACGTGTGTGTCAGAAGCCACACGGCACCCATTTTCTGTGGAGACATTTTTATGAGCGCAAGAAGCGAGAACGAAGTCAACTTAGACCCTCAGAATGGTCAGGAAGCGCATTCTCAGTCGGAAGCTGAGCAGTCTGGTGTTGGGGAAGCTGGCCCTGGTTCTCACCTAGTGGCGCCAACGACGACCCCTGGTGAGCAACTGGGCAGCGTCGTGGAAGCAGATGATCTGACTTCCAGCCCATTCTCGTTTGAGGAACTATCCAGCGGCGCAGGAGATAACAGGGCGCAGCAAGGACGTTCAAGCTCGCTGCCCTGGGTAGGAGCGTGCCGCTGGTTCCTGGCAAATACGTTCTCGCCGCACTGGATGCCCATGTGGCTACGCCATCCCCTCGTAGGCTGTCTGGTGGCGATCCTCTTAGAGGTGGCCGCTGTCTTCATTACAGCGCTTCTGGGCCATATCTTTCCTGGTGTTTCATTTTCGGGCCTGCTCGCGGTCCTCGGCATCGCGCTGGTAGCCCTGAACTGGGGCGCGGGTCCGAGCCTGTTTGCGACGTTGGTGGGCGCGGTGCTGCTCGATTTCGTGACCTTACCCCCACACTTCGCCTGGTCTTTTCATAGCGTAGATACGGTTGTTCAGGAGACCCTCTTCCTGGTCGCAGGTCTGTTCATTAGCATCATTGCTAGCCAGGCGGGCCGGGCGCGGCGCGATGCTGAAGCCTTGAGCACATCGCTGACCACAGAGCGCAAGCGACTCGAAGCATTCATCGAAACGGTACCCGATGTGGTGGCGATCTATGATGTCCACGGAAAGATTGTGCGGCTCAACCGTGTCGGCCGACAAAACGTAGAACCGGCTTACGGCCAGGAAGTGCAGGCGGATCTGCCGAAGACCTACGAAACCATAATAGGCGAACCTATCTCTCTTGAGAACCTGCCTATTCCACGCGCGCTACACGGAGAGAGTATCTTCGGCATTGAAATGCATGACACCCGCAGTGATAGTAAGAGCAGGTATATTTCCGTCAGTGCCGCGCCCCTGCGGGATTCACGTGGCAAGATAGAGGGGGCGATTGCCATTACACACGATATCTCCGCGCTGCGCCAATCAGAGCGCGAGGCGGCGCAACGCGCCAGCGAATTGGAGGCCATGTTCAACTCCATCACCGATGGTGTGGTGGTCTTCAACACAGATGGGGATATCCAGCAAGCAAACACAGCCTTCTATCAGTTACTTGGCATCGACGTACATCCAGATGACCATGCGATCACGCCCCAGGAGCACCAAACTGTGCTGGCGCTGATCGACGAGAGATGGCCGCAATCCCGCATTATGGCCGGGGAGACGCTGCAAGGGGCACACGCAGCGGACGTGATGCTCCGTTCGCTGGATGGGCGCTCTATTGAATTGAGCGTGAGCGGCGCCCCTGTACGCGACCAGGAGAGCCACCTGGTCGGAGCGCTGTGCATCTGCCGCGATGTCACCGAGCAGCGGCAACTGGAGCGCCGCACTCATAATGCGCTCAATGCCCTGTTGAATATGGCCGAGTCACTGGTGACCCTGCCCTCGGACGCGCAGCTACAAGACCAGCGGCACCCGGCGACACACTCCATCGCCCGCCGGCTGGCGGAGTTGACTTGCAGCGTCATGGGCTGCCAGCGCGTCGGTATCCAGGCAGTGGACCCGGAGTCCGAGATGGTACATCCCCTGGCTGTTGTGGGACTTTCGCCTGAACAGGAGCTGCAATGGTGGGTCGAGCAGCAAGACCAGAAGAACAGCCTCAAAGATAGCCCTGATGGCGCTATCGTGGCCCGGCTGCGCAGAGGCGAGGTGGTGAAGCTTGATTTGACCGAGCCGACTTTCAACGAGCAACCGAACCCCTATGGTGTGACCACTATGTTGATCGCGCCTATGCAGCTCGGTGAGCACATCCTGGGCCTGCTGTCGCTGGACTATGGCAGCGTTGAACATGAGTACACCTCTGAAGAGCTGGCGCTGGCGGGCGCGGTTGCCAAGCTGACGGCGCTGGTAATTGAGCGCGAACGGCTGCTACGCGAACGCGAGGAGGCGCACGCCAACGAACTGGCTCTGCGCGAGTCCAACCGGCAAATGGAGGAGTTCCTGGGCATGGTGAGCCACGAACTGCGGACGCCCCTCACCAGCATTAAGGGAAACACGCAATTAGCGGTCCGCCAGCTTAAGAACAGCTTGCAAACCTTCGAGCGCATCCTGGGACTCTACGAGGGAGCCGAGCGCCAGACCAGGCGCTTGAGCCGGTTGGTGGATGATCTGCTGGATGTCTCGCGCTCGCAGGTAGGGCTATTGGAGATGCAATTCGCGCCTTACGATATCAAGACCGTTATGCGCGAGGCCATCGAGGAACAGCAGCAGGCCTGGCCCGACCGCGCCATCAAACTCGATGTGCCAGAGGGATCTATCGCGCCCATCAACATGGATGCTGATCGCGTCAAACAGGTGATCGCGAACTACCTGACCAACGCCCTCAAGTACTCAGATCCACAGCAACCCGTGCAGGTCAGCCTGAAACCAGAGGAAGAGCAGATCCGTGTCTCAGTACGAGATGAGGGACCTGGCCTTTCCGCCGAAGAGCACACACATATCTGGAAACGCTTCTACCGCGCGCCAGAGATAGCCGTACGCCACACCGACCGCAGCTCAAACACGGGATTGGGGCTGGGACTGCACATCAGCAAGGCCATCATCGAACAACATCATGGGCAGGTTGGCGTTCTCAGTTGCCCAGGTGAAGGCTCCAGTTTCTGGTTTACGCTGCCATTGCCACGCACAGAAGACATAGTGGGCGTGATGGAAATTGATGATGCCGATATGTAAGAAAGAGCGAGGAACGTATAAAAGTGACACAGAGACATGGCGTTATCCTTGACATCGATGGCACGCTGGTTGACAGCAACGATGTCCATACCAAGGCCTGGATCGAGGTGCTGGCGGAACATGGCTATCATCCCGCTTACGAGCGCGTGCGCGGCCTGATCGGTATGGGAGCCGATAACCTGCTACCCACCCTGATCGGGCTAGCTAAGGATAGTCCCAAAGGTAAGGCCATCAGCGAGCAGCGTGGCGCGCTCTTCAAGGAGCGCTACCTGCAGCACTTGCAACCCTTCCCCCAGGCCAAAGAGCTGCTCCAGCATATGCACGACCGGGGCCTGAAGCTCGCGGTGGCCACATCGGCGCAACCAGATGAGCTACGCGTGATGTTGCAGATTATAGGAGCTACCGATCTCATTGAGGAGCAGGCTTCGGCAGGCGATGCCAAAAAGTCCAAGCCCAACCCCGATATCATGCAGGCGGCCCTTGAGCGAACCCGCTACTCGTCCGGCGAGGTCGTGATGCTGGGAGACACGGCGTACGACATCGAGTCGGCCCGCAAAGCCGGCATCGATACGAT
>JALYVR010000274.1 GCA_030853145.1 Chloroflexota bacterium
CTCGCCGCCTGCGGCGGCGAAGAAAAGGGGGAAAAAGCGGTTTTCGGGGACACCCGAACCCCGGCAGGGACGCTCCGCTCCCTGCACCCTCGTTTTTTGAATGGGTGTTTCAAAAATTCGGGGTAACTCATGTGCTCTGTCAAACTTCATTGCGTCCTTTATCATAGGGCTTGATTGGGCTTGGCAAGCGCATTTGGCTCCTACAAAAAAGGGTCGATTGAAGTTTGACAGAGCACTACGAAGGATGGACGACTTTTACATGACCCTGATCCTGATCACAGGAGAAAGAGACGGATCAAAGCTTTCCCTGCAAAAGTGCCATGTAGTGCTGTGCCAGCCATGCACACTGCGAGGCTCTCGATTGCGTGGCCAGGCTCTGCTCGAACGCGCGGGCTTTGGGCGATACCTGTAAGATGTCGGGATCGGCGGTAATGTTCGCTTGCTGGAGCAGGTACAAGGTAATGGCTTGCTGTGTTGTCGTATAGTTGCGCTGACTTTTATGATGCTCGCTACCAGGAGAATTTGTTACCGGCCTTGGCTCGCTTACCAGCCCAAGAGCGATCTCTGTAAAGAGCATGCGCATGAATGGCTCATTGGGATCGGCCCAATCAGATGCATGTGCTGCAAAAGGTGGCACGACAAGAACGTTGCCAACTACTTGCCATGGACCATCGACCGGGCGCTGATCAGCCTGCACTGGAGCACCAGGTAAGCCGATGAGAGGAGCTGCAAGACGATTTATCACCGCTGAAAGTTGGGGCAACTCCGCGCTGTAGGCGGGATGGACGCAGACGGGTAATGCCGCCTGACTGCATACCGGTGTATATGGAATGGGGCGATCAGTTGCGGCATTATACAGAAGCGGAATGCGAATACCATGAATGTCAGCGCTGCTACTCGCGACTCCAGCAAAACTGGCGAGCACGAGGATGATGCCACATACCGCCAATGCAGCGGGATAGACCTTACTGCTAGTGATAGATCTCCCAATCGCTAAACTTGCCAGAGTGATGGCCAACAACCCGCACAGGAACGTCAGTTGGACGATGACCAGGTCAGAACGCACACCATACCAGACCGAAACGGAAAGGCCGGCCGCAAAATTGGGGGTAAGATACCCGAGAGGGTTTCTAGCCAGGGCGAGCGCAAACCAGCTTTGTGCTGCGAGGAGACCAATGCCAACCACCGGGGCGGCAAAACGGCTTGACCAGCGATCACCCATGGCAAAGCCCAGAGCGGACAGCGCCAGCATTGCTATTGCCCCAACGAGCGGGGGTCCAAGCAGCGGACTTCCCCACGTCGCCTGGGTTGCCGTAATCACAAACACAACAACCCAAATGAGCATGTACAACAGCAAACCCCAGACAGCGGTTTTCGTCCAGGTCATCACTTGCCCGGCCCATCCTGGACGGCTATCCCCGCTGCGTTTACGCAATCGCCCTGTTCCCGCTCCTTCCCAGGCACCCACTGCTCCGGCAAACGGACCCAGGAGCGTCAGGAGGCTCAGAACATCATAACTCCGATCGTTCCAGATCGCCACCGGGTTGAAGTTTCCGGCAAGCGGCGTAAGCAATATTATCACGATGACTACGGGAGCTAGCAGCACCGTTGGGTTATGGAGTAATTTGTAGAGGAATTTCGTATGCAATTCAATGCTCTCTTTCTTCTTGTTATACATAAGTTCAGCGCTCGTGTTGAGAAAAAGCATACCCGTTTCTCCTGACAGGACGCTGACATTGCTGCGCTTTTCTTGCCAGCATGGTGTCAGGTTTTTAAGCGATAATAGAAGAGAGGAAGAAAGGAAAGAGCAAGCAGCTACGCAAGATTTTTTTGAATAGTCCTGTATCTTCAGCGGCACCTAGACTAGTACCTTCATGCTACAAGTCACCACAGGCGGCCAGACCTATAGTAACATTGATCTGTCTCTGGATGGATGATGGATGGGGAGGGAAACTTTTTTGAAGATCGCCGGCATCCCGTAGCGCTCGTGGAAGGGAACCATAGAAGCATGCAATTTACGACACAGCCCCAGCAGCTCACCACATGCCCGCAGTGTGATAATGTTGTGCGCATCGATGCTGAACAGTGCAACATTTGTGGGAAACGCTTACGACCACCCACCGGCAACGCGCGCTCGGCGCCTGTCATGGTTCCCCAGTCCGCGTCCTCGCTCAACGCGTCGGAGGAAGATGAAGAGTACGAGGATGATGACGAATACAGCGACGAGGACGAAGAGGGCGAAGAACCCCAGGATGAAGCGGGCAAAGCGTCTCCAGAACTTCCGCCGGCGCCAAACGAGATCGTCGTCCTGCTGCGCCGGCTGCAGGAGCAATCCGCGCAGATGGAGCGCTATTTTCCGGCGGACCTGCCCAACAAAGAGCAGAAGATCCTGGCCTGGAAGAAACAGCTCCAGCGCGCCTGCGCCTGCGCGGAACTCTTCGAGCGAGCGCAGTTCCAGCAAATTGAGCTGCAACAAGCGCTCAAGCTACGCCAGTACCTGGCCGAGACGGCCCGCGCGCTCGACTTCACGCGCGAGTATACCGTCAAGCTGATCGGGCACGCCGGGGCCGGCAAGAGCACATTGCTGGCGGCGCTGCTGGGTCAGGATATTTTCCCGCGCCTGGCCGGCGGCGCCGTCACCGGGGTGCGCACGCGCGTGCGGCTATGCAGCGCCGATGAGCCAGAGGAGATGCGCGTGCATTTCCTCACGCCGGCAGCCTTCAATGAACTGCTACAGCAGACCCAGTACGCCATCAAGAACGCCCCGAACCCACAGGCGCGCGAGGCCCTGGCGGCCGAATTAACCATCCTCATGAAGGCCAGCGAGGCCTTCAGCGAGCACTACCTCAAAGATGGCCAGCCACACATCGAGGTCATCCCGCGCGAGCGTTGGAAAGAGGAGAGCAGCCGCTATATCGAGGAACCAGCGCGCGATAGCCAGGAGCCGCGCCTGGTGCGCCTCGTCGAGTATGTCGAGTACACACTGCACGCCGGGGAACAGCCGCTGCTGCCTCCTGGGAGCGTGCTGGTGGACCTGCCGGGCGGGTCCGCCGGGCAGGTGAGCCATGAGGCGATCCTGCGCGATGAATTGAAGCATGTTGACGCGCTGATCTTGATGATCGGCAACAATCGCTTCGGCGATGACGAGCGCACACAACGCATCTTCGAGCAGATCAGGCGCCGCGTCATCCAGGGCCAGGCGCCTGACGTGGCGGCGCGCATGATCTTCCTGGCCGTGACCCACTGGGACGAGATCAACTCGCCAGCCAGCCTGGAGAAGGCCCTTGGCAGCCTGCGCCCGCTGCTGCGCGAACTGCCTCCCACCTACAGCAGCTACCACCATCATGGCCCCAACAACAGCTACTTCTTCTACCCGCTGCGGGCCCTCGACGCGCTCATGGCGTCTCTGGGCATCGAGAAACGCGCGCTGGCTGAAGATCGCCAGCAGGAGGGACGTGAGTATGCCGGGCGCCTGCTCAGCGTGTATCCTGAGCTACTTAAGCTCGACGCCAGCCTGCCGCCAACCGCCGCGGCCCAGGAATTCCAGAAAGTCTCGCTCAGGCAGCACGAGGCCATGCTGCGCTTTAGCGGCCTGCCAGAGTTGCGCAGCGATGTGCAGCTCTTCCTGACTGAGAACCGCTACCAGGTGCAGTTGCGCCAGGCCGAGACGCAGCTTACGATGGCGCTGCAACTCATGGAGGACCTGTGCTGGGAACATATGAGCGTGCTTGGCGTTCATAGCCATGACCTGCAAGAACTCCAGCAAGAGATAACCATGCGCCAGAGCAAGCGCAGCGCCATACGCTTTGAGCAGTTGCAGCAGCGCACAGCGGAGATGCATGCCGCCTGGAACGACGCTCTCAAGCAGTTCGACGCCATCATCCGCTCCGAGAGCAACGCCTTCCAGCGTATCTTACAGATCGCGCACGAGCGCGCGGCGCGGCGCGTCAAGATACGCATCACGCAGGGCTATTTCGACCACTTCATCAAGGTAGGCAACCGGCACACCGCCGACTCGCCGGCCATGGAGATCGGCCATCGCTGGACCGACATCGATGGCTGGGGCCTGATCAAAGAGCTGCGCATCAGCTTCAGCACTGCCCTGGAGCGCGAGTTACATGAACCTGCGCGCACGCTGGCCGAGGCCTTCCTGATGCCCATCGCCTACAAAGAAGAGATCGACGGCACGCTCGACCTCAACCGGGTGGCGCTGGGAGAGTTCGGGGGCGATCTGGACGAGCTGCACAAAGCCTACAACAAGCTCAAACGCGGCATCCGCGAGAAGGCACGCGATATCTGCCTGTATGTCACCATGGCCGAGCTGCTCAACGAGGAGAAATACGCCCCCAGCAGAGATGAGCCGGCGGTGGGATCACTCTATCGCCTGATCGCCTCGCAGGGCAAACCCGATGATATCGTGCAGCAGGCCCGCCAGTTTATGGCGCCCATTCTTGACGTGATCTGTCGCGGGCTGGCCGAGAGCACCGAGCGGCGCATTACGCGCCTCTTCCGCTACGAACTCGATAAGCTGGAGACGCGCCAGGCCTACGAAAACGACCGCCTGGATGCACCGCCAGGCAGTCAGAACGGCCCTTTTGCCGACCTCGTCAACCGCCTCTACAGCCTGCTGACAGAACGCGCGCTCACCTCAGACGCGCTTCGCCAGCAACTCGACGCGCTCCAGGCGCACCGCGAGGCCAATGTTGATCGCTGGATTGAACTGATCCACGATGTCGAGGTGCTCAAGACCGCGCACAGGCAGAGCTAACCACCAAAAACAACAACGAGGGAGAGTTTGTGCTCTCCCTCGTTGCTCCCCAGGATTGAACCCGTCTACTGAATCACATATGTCCCCCCCAGGACATCCCCCATGTTGCATTTATCCCCTTGCTAAGAATAGCCTACCGCCAGTGGCAGGAAGGTTGACAACCCGTTGAGATGTGATGAAGGTTTATTGGAATATGACTATTGAGGTTGAGAAACCTACATACACCACCTTTATTTGATTTGCTCCGCCAACTCTAAAATAATTCCCTCTGGACCACGAACGTAGCATAATTTATACTCATTTTCATAGGTTTGTATCTCGCTAAAGATTTCTGTCCCTTTCTTTTTCAATTTGGCAACAATGGCTTCAATATCTTCGACAGCAAATGCAATATGCCGGATACCCAGAGTATTTGCAAAAGATTGCTGAATATCTTTTTCATCTGACGGCCTATAAAATTTGATTAGCTCTATGTTTGCCTGACCGTCTGGCGTCCCTAACATTACAATTGCTGTTTTAACGTCATTCAACCCGGTTACCTGATCCAGCAACTCTCCTTCCAGTTCTCCTTCCCCTTGCACTTCAAGTCCAAAATCAAGAAAAAACGCTTTAGCGGCAGAAAGATCTCTTACGATTACACCCACGTGATCTATCCTGTGGATCTTCATATCTCATACCTCCTACTCCTTCTATTATAGAGCAGAGAGGAGAGAAAGGAAAGTGTAAACAATATCTATCGGTGACATCAAGTAAGTTAGGTGCCGATAGGTAGCTTTTTTAGAAAGGCATTTAGCCTCTTGTATCATCCCTTGCTCCTTTCTTTTTGTTGATGAGTTTGTTTAGATGTGATTGCCCTGGTATTCATATACGATCAGTTGACATTACTGGATCGATCAAGCTCCCTGATGGGATGCTTATGGGAATGCCAGGACAAAGTATTGAGGCGGAAATAGAGTTGAATGTGTCTATCGCTCTGGAAGTTGGTACGAAATTTGAGCTCCGTGAAGCCGGTCGGACTGTTGGGAGCGGCATCTGTACTCGACTTGATGACACCTATCCCTATTGAGGCTCTCCTTTTACCACAAATGTATTGATACTAAATCGTAGGCGAGATGGCGGCCAGCTACAGCGCCTCTCGCCTCGTTTCCCCGGCCGGTATGTTCAGGATGATGTATTCTCTCTGACGAATGTAGACCTCAACCAGATGGGTGGTATCAGGCAGCATGATGCTGTGCCGTTCATCGCGCCCGCTGAGAATCGCTTGCCGCTGTGTGCCTTCAGGAAAGTGAACCCGCAGAAACTCTCCCTGGTCTTCCACCACACAGCCATGGTGTTGCAGAAACGTGGTAAAGAGCACCTTGCGTTCCTCATCGATGCGCGTCGTTACGATCAGCGGTTGTCGTTCATCTGCCATTGCTATCCTCCTCTGGCATGCCAAAGACCTGGGCCACCATCTGGATAGCCCGGTCCTCTCCCACTAATCCAACGAGTTGCCGATGATAGCAATCCATGTTTTCCATACGCTTCGTGATGTACTCATGCCTGGCGACCGCCGCTAATCCCTCCAATCCTCGTTGGGCTGCACTATACTCCGCTTCGATCTGCTTTCTGAGCTGAGCAACGATGCTGATGCCTGCGTCCATACTATCCTCCCTTGGTTTTGCTGATAAGCATGACATGTCCTATCAAAGTCATCGCGCTTGTTTCTGCATGCGCTGTTCATAGTATGGAGCGAATCAGAGCATATCAGAATGCTTCGTTCAAGCCCATTACATGCCCAATAGGCGGCCATTACTCGCTGGTACCATAAAAGCAATCTTCACAAAAGGAGTAATTTGCTGACGTGGTGAAAGAAATGTGGTATCCTCTCAATAATTGGGGGAAGGGCGGGCGTGTTTGTGAGAGGAGGTCTCTTGAGAAGACATGAAGAAAGAAACCAACGAAAGAACACCCGTGTTGATTGGTAGTGATACCTATTGGCTCT
>JALYVR010000275.1 GCA_030853145.1 Chloroflexota bacterium
CAAACATGCAATGCTATCAAGCAACCAGTTCTACGCCCCCTCTGTCGAATCGCCCTCTATTTGTATCAACGATGGGCATTGTCGGCGGGCAAGAGGAGCCGAAGCCATCGCCCCTATGCATACGGTTCAACCTATCCAACTCTTGCCCCTTGTCTGCAACGTGATAGAATAAGGACAACATCTAGAAAAGCAAGGAGCCGTTCATGGCAGCAAGGCAGCGTATTCTGGACTTTCCCAACGGTTTTCTCTGGGGAACCGCGTCGGCGGCGTATCAGTGTGAGGGGGGGAACACGCGTAACCAGTGGTATCGCTGGGAGCAGCAGGGCCATATCCTCACCGGTGAGCAATGCGGGGAAGCCGCCAACTGGTGGGCTATGGCAGAGCGTGACTTTGAGCGCGCGGAGCAGATGGAGAACAACGCACTCCGCCTGAGCCTGGAATGGAGCCGGATCGAGCCTGAGGAGGGGCGCTGGGATGATGCCGCCCTGGAGCGCTACCGCGCCATGTTGACAGATCTGCGTCGCCGGCGCATGCGGCCGGTGGTGACCTTGCATCACTTCACCGATCCCCTGTGGTTCGCGGACCGCGATGGCTTTGCCAATGAGGCCAACATTCGTTTCTTCGTGCGCTACGTGACGCATGTGGTGCAGGCGCTGCGCGATCTTTGCGACTTCTGGGTAACCATCAACGAGCCGAATGTCTATGCCATTCAGGGCTATCAAACCGGGGAGTATCCTCCAGGGGAGCAGGATATGCCGCGCACGTTCCAGGTCTTACGCAACCTGCTCCAGGCCCATGTTGAGGCGTTCTATGCCATTCGTGACCTCCAGCCGGAGGCGCAGATCGGCTACTGCCTCAACTACCGGCTCTTTGAGCCTGCTAACCTGTTCTCGCCGCTTGATCGCAGCGTCGCCGGAATACAGGAGACCTTCTTTACCTGGGCTGCTCTGCAGGCTGCGGAGACCGGCCGCTTCACCTTTCCTGCCAATGCCTTCGCTCCTCCCATCGCGCACGCGGCGGGTGCGCGGGATTATCATGGCGTGAACTACTACACTCGCGATATGGTGCGTTTCGATGCCTCGGCCCCCACAGAAGTCTTTGGCCGGCGTTTTGTGCGTCCCGGCGCCATTCGCAACGACGCCGGAGTCCAGGAAGAGTATGGTGAGATCTATCCAGAGGGGCTGTATCGCGTGCTGAAGTCCGTGTATCGCCGCACGCGAGGTAACAAGCCGCTGTACATCACCGAGAACGGCTTCGCCGACGTTGCTGACAGCCGCCGCCCTCGCGCTATTCTGGAACACCTGGCGATGGTGCATCGCGCTATCCGTGAGGGCATCCCTGTACGAGGGTATCTGCACTGGTCGCTGGTGGATAACTTCGAGTGGAACGAGGGTTGGCGGTTGCGCTTTGGCCTGATCGAGCTTGACCCGGAGACGCAGCAGCGCGCGCCGCGCCGTAGTGCCAGTATGTTCGGTGAGATCTGCCGCGCCAATGCCATCACTGAATCTATCGTCGAACGCTATGCCCCCGATGCCATGGATAGCGTCTTCGGTTCATCCAATGCCGCCAGGCGCCAGATATCTGTCTGATCTGTCCATGTTTATATCCCGTGGCTGACAACCACTTTTCACAGCGAGAAATTGGAGCTATTCAGAATGAGCCAGGGGGCTTTCCTTCGATCACTCCAGGTGGGTATGCCACGGCAATACGGCGTAAAGGGTGCGCGCGCAGTCATGGAGCGTCCCTGGGAAACGTCGTTTTTCCGCACGCCAAGTACGCAGCCTCGTTGGCTTTACACCACGCACCTCGAAGGCAATAGCCAGGCTGATAGGAAAAATCATGGCCGGCCTGACCAGGCTGTGCTGCTTTACTCTGGTGCGTACTATCCTCTCTGGCGGGAGGAACTGAGCCTACCAGAGATCGGCCCTGGCGGCTTTGGCGAGAACTTTACCCTCGATGGCATGAACGAGCAGTCAGCCTGTGTCGCTGATGTCTACGCGCTGGGTGAGGCGCGGATTCAGGTGACGGGCCCGCGCTATCCCTGCTGGAAAATTGCCCGCCGCTGGAACATAGCAGACTTGACGAAACGTGTAGCAGCGAGCGGGCGTACTGGCTGGTATTGTAGTGTTGTGCGAGAGGGTATGGTCGAGCCGGGCATGCCCCTTCTACTCATTGAACGCCCCTATCCGCGCTGGACGATGGCGCTGATCAATGCTTTCACTCATGGTCAAAACAAAGATGTAGCTCTGGCACGGGAACTGGCCTCCTGCCCGCAACTCGAAGAGTGGTGGCAGGAAATGATCATACGCCGTGTGCTGGACCACGATAAGGATGAATATTCTGTGTAGCCAATAGCTCGTGACCTGATAGCCATATATGTAATGTTCCGTCAAGCGTCAATCGGCAGGGGAACGAGCGCTTCCCCAGTCTCGCGTAGGGATTTGCTACCCTTCCTCTTTCAGAAGAGATTCACGCAGTAAGCGGTCCGGGCAGTTGCGCGGGAACAGGCGCGCGTAGCAGACCATGCAGTAATCGCCCACCAGTTCTTCATCGTCGCCGGCTCCAAAGTATGTGATCGTGTGCGGCGGGCAGGCATAATGTCCACAAGGACGCAACTCAGCCTCATCCTGGTGTTGCAGGCTATGTGGAAACTGTTCAATATAGCAGGTATGTTCCGTCATGTAGCATTCCTCCATCCAGATTGTCGGTCTTCTGCATAATAGTGCGCGGTAGTATGCATGTCAATAACGGATTTCTTGCCGTCTGGTTTGTGTAGGGACGATAGCTTGCCGAAGCGGATGAGTTCGCCCTGCGCATCGGTGATGTACTCTCCAGCCTCTGTAAGATACAATACAAGAGGTCTCGTATTTTAGGAAATGATGCACACAGATGAAGATGGTTACAGAAGATGACATCGCTCAGGGGTTAACAGCACTTGGCTTGCAAAGATCTTCGGCAGTCATTGTGCATGCCTCGTTGCGTTCCTTTGGCCCTGTTGAAGGTGGCGCGCAAGCAGTGTGCCGTGCCCTGCGCTCAAGCTGTGGGACGCTGCTTTTGCCCGCTGGTAGTTGGGACGTGACAGGGATTTCCGCTCCGCCAGGTCTCTTGCGTCTCCATAATGCATGCGCGAATGCAGAGACGTGGCAAGCGTTTGATGCAGCCGTCGGTCGCGCTATACCGTATTCGGACGATCTCCCAATAGATAAAGAGCTTGGCATCATCCCTGAGACGATGCGCCACCTGTTTCCACATGTGCGCAGCCGTCATCCTCTCATGTCGTATATCGCCATTGGCCCCAATGCCCATGAACTGATCGCTGCTCAACGACTTGATTGGCCCCTTGGCCCGCTTGAGGCATTGGCTAAGCTCAAAGGCGATGTGCTTCTCCTGGGGGTCACCCATACCTCGAATACCGCGATTCACCTGGCAGAACAGCGTCTGGACCGATCGCGCTTCTATCGGTATGCCAAAGCAGCTCCATATGTGTGGATGGAACTTCCCAACATTCCCGGTCAGAGCCATCAGTTTGATGATATTGAGCCGGAATGTCGAGCGTCAACACACGAGGTCATGATTGGCTCGTGCCGAGCACGGCGCATTCCCATTCATGATGTCCTGGCTATCGCCGAACGAATGATTCTTGCCGATCCAGCCGCACTCCTGTGCGATCATTCCGAATGCCGCTGCTTTGCTGCTCTGCAACAACGACTGGAGGTGCTTTCTAGGGGAGATACGTAAGAACAGGCTTCCAGGGCGCAGGCCAGCGGCGCCCCTACACGAAAGATTAGGCTCCGCTCTCTCCCCCGGCTGGTCGCCCTGTTCCAACGACACGCGGCATGCCAGGAGACGATCGCCCTCTGGTTGCCATCTCGCCCTTTTTCTTTTGCCAGGGACGTTCGATCATGATTTTGTATCAACGAATAGCCCTGCCATAGCCTCTACGCGCATTGTCGTCACCAGGCATTTATGCTATGATTAGAGAGAAGCCAGGCCAGGAGAGAAGTGCATTTACTGTATATCGCTTTTTGAAAAGAGCCTTTTTATGGAGAGGGCTAGAGCTTCAATAGAGACCTGCGTCATCCGCATATTTGAAATTATAAGTGAGGCCGTAGTATGGGAAAAGCAAGCTTGATATCTGAAATGCAGAAGCTCCGTTTTGGCAGTGAAATCTTCTGCTCCGACGGAGAATATGGTAACCTGGTAGATGTAATCATTGATCCTGCGACACGTTCCATAACCCATATTGGTGTGAGAAGAGGCCGCCTGTTTGGCAGGACCAGTCACCTGCAGTTTGATGCTGTGACGAGCGCGGATAGTCATGCGGTACGACTGCGTGTCACGCTGGCCGATGTTGCCGCCGCGGTGAACGTAGCGGCTGGTGGCGCGCTGCTTGATGCCAGGAGCGCGGTGGAGCTTGTTGGCGCGGCTGCTACCGGCATGCTCACGCTTGTCGCGGTGCATCCCCAGAGCGGAGAAGTAGCCTATATCGTGGCTCACCATCTGCGCCCTGGCCAGGATACCCTATTTCGCGAAGAATGTGTGACCACCCTGGCGCCTGGACGGGTTAGCGTGACCATACCAGAAGCCGCGCTGGCTACGCTTCCTCCGTACCGCTCGGATGGTGAGCTCCTGCAAGCGGTGGAGGCCGTGCTTTTTGATGTCACCCCCTTGCATGTTGATAGAAAGGGCATGACGCTCCGCGTGCTTGATGGCGTGCTGTATCTTGATGGCAATATTTCTAGTACGTTGCGTGCCGATATGGTGCGCGACCAGGTAATGGGCGTCCCTGGTCTGTTGGAGGTCAAAAATAACCTGGTTGGTGATGATCAGTTGGCCTCTGATGTTGCCATGGCCCTGGGGCGTGACCTGCGCACCCGCGATCTCTCCATCGGCGTGTATCCCCGCCTGGGTGCGGTACGCTTGAGCGGCGCCGTCCATACATCTCAGCAGAAGGCCGCTGCTGAAGAGATCATCCGCGGCCTTCCCAGTGTGCGCTCCATAAGCAACGAGCTGACCGTTGATCCCAGGTCTGCTATGCTCCATGTCATGTCCTCGACAGGAGTTGAAACTGAAGATCAGATACCTGGCAAATACACCAGGCATACGAAGTGAACCAGGCGCTTTTGGCGAATCCCCTACGATACAATATGTTGACAAAACGCAAACCAGCGGTTATTATCGATGAAGCTGCAAGCTGTTAGTGTTTCTTTTAGATACTGCTTTGGGAGCGTTGTAGGTGTCTATGGAGAGAAGAGAGAAATTAACGCCAATCGGACATGAACTGATTCCGCCGCTCACGAATGGAGCGACATCTGTCAATGACGGGATAGTGCGGCATCTGCCTGTCTCGCGTCGTGAGGTAGCTGTGCAGGCGTTAAAGACGCTGTGGTACGAGTTAGACTTGGGAAACGATGTGCTTATCTTCGCTTCTCCGTCACAGGGAAGGATGCAGAGCGAGCATCACCCGGCGCTGCTTGACCAGTTCCTTATCAATGGGAAGCGGCGCAAGAGGTCGCGCCTGGGGCAACTTGCGAGCTGGAAGGCGTTGCCGGCGCCCGCGTCGGCCCACGGTCTGGCTGAGACGGGCGATGTAGATATTCTCCTCAAGCCGGATATGCTTCGGCGGGCCGACGCGGGTGATCGCGGTAGTTTACCTGCAGCTCCGTACAACTGGATGTCCTATACCTTTGAGAGCGGTTGGGTGGGTCTATCCGTCTACTTCTATGATACTGACAACAATGACCCGGTAGCCCTGGCGGCGATCCCTAACGGGCGCCAGGATGAGTGGCTCGCGCTTCTCAAGCTGCTGGATGATATTCACGATACAATCTCGCGGCGCGAGCGCCGCGGCCGCATCGAGATTATCGGCGGGAACGATGACCTGGCGGATGTGATTAAAGGCTCGTCGTTTAATGATGTCATCCTGCACCAGCAGACCCTGGCCATGGTAGCAGCCCAGCGACGCATCTTCGATGTGGCCATGCTGCGCCGCTACGCGGCGTTACGCGTCCCCCGCCTGCGCAAGGTGTTGTTGATCGGCCCTCCTGGTACAGGGAAAACGACGCTGCTCAAAGCAGAGGGCGCTTTTCATGCCAAGCAGGGCGGACTGGTCTTCTATGTGTGCGCTCCTCCCAGGAATCGGGGACCCAGTTCCTGGCAGCAGCTCTCGCACGCGCTGCATATCGCCGCCGACAGCCGCCTGCCCGCGCTCGTGCTGGTTGAGGATTTCGAGATGTTTATCGCGGACCCGCACGAGCTACAGATGGTGCTCAATACGCTGGATGGCGTGGCTACACCGGATAATCCGGCCGGCACGCTCTTGCTGGCAACCAGCAACGATCCAGAGAAGATCGACCCGCGTATCCGCGACCGCCCCGGACGTATCGATGTGCTGATTGAGATTGGTCTGGTGGAAGATGAAGAGCTTGCGAAACGTTTTCTCAAGCACTTCCTGGGCGCCGCCTATAACGAAGAAGAGCACGCCCCTGTGGCCTCGCTCTTGTTGAAACAGCCAGGCAGCCACTTCCGCGAGGTGTGTATCGCGGGTGCTATGCGCGCTCTGGAGGAGGAGCATGCCGATGTGCTCGGCGATGATCTGCTCTGGGCGCACGAGATGATCATGAGCGGGCGAGCCGCCGCCGCCCAATCAGAGCGCTTTATGCCGTCCAGTACGCGCAAGCGCGGCGGCTTCTTCGGCAAGCCCGCCAGCAAGTGATCCTGACCTGTACCCTGCGTTATGAGGGGTAGGGG
>JALYVR010000276.1 GCA_030853145.1 Chloroflexota bacterium
CTTCGGCGACAGCATCTCATCGGCGAACAGGCGGGCTTGTAAACGGCGCCCCTACCCCTTCTCCCTCTTGTATCCGATTGTGCCTCACCCTTCTACGAGTCCGCAAAAAAACCTACCCCTGCGAACCAGCGGCGCTCCTACGCGAAAGAAAGGGCGTTTCCGTGTCCGTCACGGGAACGGCGAGGCCAGCCGCGATCCTTTTTCGTGTACGGGCGCCGCTGGCCTGCGCCCTGCTCCCATACCGCCATCTCGCCCGTGTTTCCTTCGCCTGGGACGTGATATTGGGTCTTCCTACGCAAAGAGCTTTGGCAGAAACTCTTTGGCGGCGGCCAGGGTATTCAGGTAATCCTTGTAGAGCCAGCATTTCAACTTCTGCCTGGCCATCTCCCCATCCTGAGTCCACCAGATGGGGTGGGTTAAAAGTTGGATAGGTTTTCTGGCCTTGAACGCTTCGGAGTCAAGAGGGTAACCGAAGCGCCACCTTCCCGTCGAGTCGCTCAGATAGGTCAAATCCTTATTGAAGATAGGCCCATACACGTTGAGCAGCTCTTTGAAGGATGCTAATGGCATCTGCTCCAAATTGATCGGGCTATGTAAGCTGGCCAACTGCGTATTGATGTAGGGATAGAATTGAGCAAGCGCATTGATTTCCAGAAGCGCTTTAGCGAAGTCTCCCTCATACGCTGTTTGATCCATATGCAGCGCCACCTGATGTCCCCACTGGTGTATCTGCGCCAGGATCTCGGCATTGGAGCGACTCAAAGCGTTATAAAAAGGTGAATGCAGCGTGACGAAGTAGGTTGCCTGTATCCCTTGTTCGTGTTCGATACGCGCAATCTTGAGAGCCAGGTGCAGGCTGATGTCGATATCATGCCTGAGCACGACAAAGGGCTGTCTTCCCCGCAGGCGCTGGGTAATCTCCTCAAAACTACAGAAGGCATAGCCGGCACTGGTAAAAGCGCCAAGGAGTTCGCGGTAATCCTCCTCCGAAAAGCCAGCAGAGGCTTTCACCTGCGCCTGGTCGCTTTCTATATAGGGGCGCGGATCTTGTCGGCGGGCAACGGAAGCCGAAGCGGCACCCTGGTCTAATGAAAACTTGTGCATGATTTACCTTTCCTTCTTCCCCCTTCCACATAGGAACGATGGCTTACCTCGTTCCGCATAGGAGCGAGTTATCTACTTAGTATCGATTCATAGAGTGTTTCAAGCTTCCTGGCCACATCTTGATGGCTATGGTAGTCGCTGACCCAACGCCGCGCCCGTTGCCCTAGCGCGGCGGCGGCTTCTGAATGTTGAAATAAATATTCGAGATGCTGATCCACATCTTGAGCCGTAGCGGCCTGGCATACCGGGGGCGGCAGCGGATACGCGCCTTCGTAGCGAAACGAGGCGATCACAGGCCTGGCGCAACTCATAGCCTGTAGCTCTGCCAGGCCCAAGGCGCCTAAGAAGACCTGCCCAACGACGACATCTGCCGAACAGATCAAATGCTGTACTAACTCCGGGGCCACAAGAGGCACGAACTCGAAGCGCTCTCCATAGCGTTGCCGGTACTTCTCTGTTTCAGTGCCCCAGTCAAGCAGCTTCACGCGCACCTCTGGATGGCGCGCGGCAAAGCGCGCTATGCCCTGAACCGCGCTTTCACACCCTTTGATCAGATCGAGGCGCGCAAACAGCAGAATCGTCCAGGGGCGTGCTTGCGCATGGTTGTCTGCGCATGGCGCAAAGCGCTCCGTATCCACTGGTCCAGGAAAGAACACAGCATCTGGCCGGACCGTCCGAATAACCGGCAAGAGATCTGGTGTGCTGCACAGCACCAGGGCGGCCCGGCGCAAAATAAACGTGAGCGCTGAATGGAAAAAGGGTTGCTTTAAACGGTAGCGTACATCGCTGCCATGGCAATGCACAACAAACGGGACGCGGCTCGCTAATCCCAGCACACCGTAACTGGCCCAATGGATATGCACAATGTCGGAAGAGCCCGCGTTGAGACTGCCAATAACACGGCGCATGTCAAGTATGCGCCCAGGCAGCATAGCAAGTTTGAGCGGCAGCGGCGCTGACCCTCCTTTCAGGCTTGGTTCGTAGATTGTCACGGTATGACCACGGCGCGCCAGGTTCTGGCCAAAGGTTCTGGCCGTCTGGTTCAAGTTATGAATGTAGAGGATACGCAACAGGTTCCCCTTTCTGGGCATATATTGCCTCGTCTGTAGAGTGGGGCACCACGCTCTGAATCTGGCGCCCAGGCTTCCGCTTGAGGAGGAGCGTCTCATACAGCCGGAGCAAGACTTGACTCTCCTTCTCCCAATTGAGATCGCGCCTGGCCGCTTCTAACGCATGGCGCCGCATGCCCTCAAGCCCAGCACGATCAGTGAGCATGGCATTGATCTCTGCCCCCAGAGCAGCGGGTTCAACCGAAGGCACTATCCGCCCAACGTCATAGGTCTCGATCATCTCTACAATGGCCGGAAGGCGAGAAGCTATCACGGGCAAACCACACATCACATACTCAAAGAATTTGTTAGGAAGCTGTGGTGGAGCATTGAGCGAGCCAGCGGGCGCGTAGACAATAGCGCCAATATCGGCCGACGCTATCCAGGCGAGCAGTTCCTCGTAAGGAACAGGGGGCAGGATTTTCACGCGCTCAGTTAGCCCTTCCCTGGCCACCAGGGCTTCAAGCTCAGCTTGCATAGAGCCCACGTTTCTGCCCATCAGCACAATTACAGCATCCGGCTCTACGAAGCGTGCCGCTCGCACAAGATTGTCGAGGGTGCGATCAGCTTGCAGATTGCCCGAATAGAGCACGATGCGTGTATTTGAACTGAGGCCGAGGTGTTGTCGCAAGCGATCACTTCTGGGTACAACTTGATAGGGCAGGATGTTACGCACCAGCGACACTTCCGCAATGTGATAGCGAGCATGCATCTCATCAATGATCGGGGGTGAGACGGTAATCACGCCTGCACAGCGTCGTACTATGGCCGCAAAAACATAGGTCAGCCCTGTAAAGACCTGGCGCGCGTATCTATTTGTGAGTTTCTCAGGAGACAGCTCATGAAAAGGCATTTCATGCGAATCGAAGACCAGCGGTTTACGGCGCACGCTTGCGGCGATATAGCAGGGCAGCAACGCGTTAAGGTCGTGGGCATGATAGATATCCGCTGGCGTCCGGAGCAGCAGGAAGGTGCTACTGAGCAGCTTCTGCGTGGTTTTGATAGATCGTCCGAGCCTGGAACGCGAGGGAACCAACCAGCCGGGTCGAAGGATATGCTGCATATGGATGCCCTGGAAGTCCTCTTCAACAGGTCGCGCAGCTTCCTTTTCGATATCCACAATACTGACAGCAAATCCCGCTTCTTGCAGCGCGATAGCTTCGCGCATCACGCGCACATCGGTACGCGCCACGCCTCGCACATGCATGCACACCTTCACGGGTGGTGGCGCGCTGTCCACGACACGAAGCAGGGTAGCAGTAGATGTTTTCATATGAGTAAAGTCTCCTTTGCTTAAGTCGATGACCTATGCTTTCTTTTTCGCGTAGCGAGCGTTGGCGCCGGCCCTACGCGAAGAAGACCGGCGAGTCATACAGATGCCCAGCGACAGCAGGCACACACCATAAAGGACAAGAGTCCCCAAAAAGATAGCCCAGGCCACATAGGTACCCTGTCCCCGCGCCAGGAAGGTGCTGCCAATGTAGCATCCAAGGCCGAGCATACATGTTATGCTGAACGTGCCGATTTCAAATGGGATGGGGTAGATGCGCTGATTGACGATGTAGGCCATCACAGCCAGAAGGACATAGGCAAGCAGCGTAGATATAGCCGCCCCCATAGCCCCAAAACGCGGAATCAGCACAATATTGAGGGCGACATTGGCAAGGGCGGACACAGTGGTAAAAACAACCGCGAACCAGGGTTTGCGCCGTATAGAGATGCCAAGCGTGAAAATAGTATAGAGACCATAGAACATGGTAGACAGCGCAATGATGGGAATGATCGCCCCTGCTGAACGGTAGGAGACCGGGAAAAACAGGTCGAGCACGACTGTACTGACAAGAGAGAGCGCAAAGGCGGCAAAGAGCAACACAATACTATACCAGCGAAAGACGAGCTGAAAAACCTGGGGGGCATCATCTCTTTTCGCAATGGCATACGAGGCCGAAGGCCATGCCAGAGTAAAGGGTGCCAGTACCACGACGCTCAATACTCCCCCCAGGTTATAGGCCACAGCATAGCTCGCGACCTGAGCCAGGGAGCCGAAAAGGCTGAGCAGATAGCGATCCGACAACTGCAACACCCAGACAGACACGAGATTGGCGACATTTGGCACACCAAACGAGAGCAGCCCACGCGCAATATCGACGCGTGGCCGTATGCCCGCACGCACCAGGATCAGCGGCAACGTGCATAGGACGACAACGGCAAAACCGCTGCCTGTGCCAAGGAGCGAGCCGACAATGCCCATGTGCAGGATACTCACCAGCACAAGCGTCATACCCAGGTTGACAAGCAGATTGGTGATTGATAACGCTGTGAAGAAGCCGGCGCGGTTTTCTGCGCGCAACCAGGCGAAGCCCGGCACGGTGAGATTCTGCATGAGCATCGCCAGCGCACCTGCTCGCACGGCATCGCTAAAGGCCGCGTTTCTCAAGAGCAGAGCCGCCAGCCAGGGAGCGGCAAGCACGATAGCCAGAACGACAGGCAACGAGACCAGCAACAACAGGCAGAGAAGCGTTGAGAGCACGCCGCGTCGATCTTTACTGCTCTCATAATCAAAGCTGTACGAACGGAAAAAAGCTGATGCCAGACCCAGTTGCGTCAGACCCGCCAGCAGGGCAACGGCCATCGTGATAATGGTCAGCGCTCCATAATCTTCGTGCGAGAGATGGTGCGTCAAAAACGGGGCCAGCACAAGCGAGACCAGCGGCGATGCTAACGATGCCAGGGCATAGATACCCGAGCTTCTGAGCAGTGTGCGCAACTGGTTTGCATAGTCAGTCGTCCCTGTGTTAGACGCGAGGTTCACAAGCACAGGCATAACCATTGTGGGCTGCTCTTCGATGGACAAGTTCCCTGGCATATCAAAGGAGAAGCGCGCCATATCTGCGACTTCAAGAGGCTGTAACTTTATCTTTTTATTACTAGTCGGCCGGTACTCGCGTGTTTCAGTTGCTGGTCCCATGAATGATATCCACCCTCTATCTCAGCACTGCGGTTGGTTGTCTGGTAGCACTCAATAATTCATCTAACCCCGACCAGTAGGTCGCCCGTAGCAGCGTTCTCCTGAATACAGCGGGGCTATGATAGCTGGCGATATAGCTACGGGCGGCATCCCCCATCTGGCGGCACAGTGACGGATCACTGATGAGCCGTGTCAGGGCCCGGCCAAGCTGCTGCGCGTCGTTCGCGGGCAGGGCGATACCACGGCCAGCGGAGAGCAAGTGTACATTCGAGAGAGGTTCGCTGGTAGCAATAACCGCACAAGCCGAGGCCATGGCCTCCAGGACGGCCATCGAGAGGCACGCTCCGCGCCTGCTGGTGTACAGGAAGATGTCGCTGAGGCCAAGCAGCGAGAGCACATCTTCGTGCGTGGTTTCACCCCACAGCACGCAGGTAGCGCTTAGTCCGCGTTCGACGATAGCCGCTGCTAGCTGCAGGCGCAGCGGGCCGTCTCCGGCAATGATCACGCGCACGAGCGCGCGCTGCGTCGAGGACAGGGAAGCCAGCGCCAGGCTGAGAGCTTCCAGGGCGATGTCCAGCCCCTTCTCAGGCGCCAGGCGACAGGTCATAGCAATGACAATGGCTCCAGCAGCGATACCCTTTTCCTCGCGCAGAGCGGCTCTGGATAGCGGGTCAGGGATACTATGCTGCTCAATGTCGATCATGCTTCCAAAGCGCGTGACACGGCTGGGGTGGATGCCGAGCCGCGCGCAACTCTCCTCTACTGAATCACCGGCCACGCCAGGAATGAGCAAGTGGTCAACCAGGCGCACGGCAATTCTGGCCAGGACAGAGCAGGAGGGCCAATACGCCATATAGCGCAGGCGCGCCAGCAGATAGCGCGGCCGCGACCATGGCTTTGCGGCTAAAGCCTGCAACCTTTCGGCACGGTAGGTCGGGCTATCGAGCAACGTTAAGCTCCCGTGGTCTATGCAGACGACGCGTACACCAGCCACCCTGGCAGCGAGCGCGCTAAAAGCTGCGCTAAAAACGCCATCTTGCGGCAAAATGACCTGGTAGCCGGCGCCCTGACGCATGAGCGAGAGCAGCTTACAGAAGCCCGCCATAGTATAGAGCCAGACACCGGGGAATTGCCACGCAGTCATATATTTCGTGCCAAACTGCTGCATGCTATAGTCCTGCGCATTGGCTCCGACAACATGGGTCAGGTATTCAATCTGCCAGCTATCCCTGGTAGCTTGAGCGACCCCACTTAGAACAGTACGAGTACCGCCGGTGACGGGAAAGGCCGTAACGGCGACGCAGACACGTGTGACGGGTGATCCTGGCGGCGCTGGGAACAACGCGGCCCGCACTCGCTGCCAGAGGGCCTGCCACGCGGAGGTGCCGAGGCTGGCGATACGGTAGCGCAGGCGCGACCCTGCGTGCCTTTGATAGCCCCTCCAGCGTGCGGCTACAGGCGCGCAATACTCACAGCCGGCGTAAGCTGCCAGCGCTTCAAGAAGGGCGATCTGTAACGCCAGCTCAGAGGCAGAGGCCAGGGGCTTATACAGCAG
>JALYVR010000007.1:0-10696 GCA_030853145.1 Chloroflexota bacterium
AGATACAGTAGATAAAGCAGGACGCACATCAGGATGATGGCGCCGTAACAGGTCAGCGACCAGGCGCGGCGGTTGTTCAGCGCCTGGCGCAGTTGCTCATCCATATCGGGCGGATCGAACTGGATATGGGGAGCTAATTCGTGGATAGAGGGCAACATCGTGCGGAAATCGCGCGCGTTGCTCATGCCCTCGGCCAGAATAACCGTCGTGCCGTCGTCCAGGTCTGCCATCAGAACTAGCTTCGATGGGTTCGGGTCACCCGGCGTGATAATCAACCGTTCAATATCGGCCAGTTCCAGGCGCGCCTCCTGACCTTCCTCCCGTCCGGTCACAGCTATTTTGTCGTCGTACAGTTGTATCTCTTTCCCCATCCCGAAGCGTACTCGACTGATGGGGAGCTTGCTCAGCGTCTCGTGATCACTCATCCTTTAGACCAGTTGCTTTCTATCCTATCCAGATTCCGAACACAGTGCAACGTTGTAGATTGTACAGCATCGGCGCGCTGGCGTCGAGACGACAAATGTCATGCCAATAGCGCATATTATCTTGACATCTATGCAGCCAAAACACTACAATCTTGAGCGAAGCTTGATGGAAGCAAAAAGGGAAGGAGAGGTTGTATGGCGCAGGTTGGACTTCTGGAAGATAATCCCCGCATAGCGAAGCTGTGTGCCACGATGCTGCACTATGTGGGTCACCAGGTCACTCTGTATAAGCATCCCAACGAGTGTTTACAGGCACTACTGCCCGCGCAAGTGGCGTATGAGCACCTTGCGCACACGTATGCTGCGCCTGCGATCCTCGCGCTGCCTATCGATGTCCTGATCCTTGATCTGTATATGCCCGATATCACGGGTATAGAGGTGCTGCAGAAATTACGCGCTCATCCTCATACACATACTCTGCCTCTGATTCTCTGCACGGCAGCCGCTCCCGCCGAAATCGCGCGCGCGCTGAACCTGGCGCCCCAGGCACTCGTAGTGGAGAAGCCTTTCAAGCTGCAAACGCTGACATCGGCAATTACAAACTCGTTGCGTCTCCCCTGAACAGCGCGCCCTCCCTATTCTCACAGGTGCGCAATAGAGAGCGTTTTGCTGAACGCGCACTTCCATGGGTGCCAGGCATACATGACAGCGTGAGTGTGATGCGCTTTTCTCGCTATAGGGGCCTCAGACGAGGTCACGTTCAATGCAGTGTTGTAGATAGGCAACTGTGCGGCGCATATGCACCGTGTCCTGGTAGAGCCTGCTCAGCATGACTGATCCCTCAAGCGCGGCGATCATGACGCTGGTCCAGGCCTCGACATCGACACCGGGGCGAACTTCCCCGCGTTCAATGCCATGAGAGATGATGCGCCGGACAGTGGCGCGTAACTCGTCCATTGCGCCGCGTGCGCGATCGCGCAGGGCCGTTTCGGCATCGTCCGCCTCGATAGCTGTGTTGAGGATGGGGCAGCCGCCAGCAATGGGCGGATCGTCCACCAGTTCCTGGAAGTAGGAGAGCAGGGCATAGAGACGCTCAATCGCGTGTTTCTTCCCGGCCAGCACCGCGCGGATACGCTGATCGAGGAGGGCATAGGAGTAATCAAAGGCCTGCAAGGCGAGCTGCTCCTTGCTCTTGAAATGATTGTAGATGCCGCCCTTTTCCAGACCCGTCTGCTGCATAATATCAGAGAGAGACGAGCCAAAGTAGCCCTGCTGGTTGAAGAGGGGAGCAACCCGCGCCAGGATCATCGCTCGTGTTTGTTCACCTTTGCCCATGCGGTCCTCCTTGTTTCAGACTTCTCGGTCTGAAAACACTGTAGCAGACCCCGCCCGAGATGTCAAATGGGCGGCAAAGAGTTTTCTCGCCACCTGGTCCAGGGCGTGCTCCAGCGGCCTTCTCCAGACACTGGTGATTTACATACTGGACAAGGGGTCGGATCTTTGCGCCCTTGATAATTAACAATATATCGTATATGCTTCGCATAACGATATATTGTACTTTGTTCCGGCGATCCTATCGAGCTGGCAGCTCATTGACCTTTGAGAAAGCAGCCTCAATTCATGAAATGGATCTTTAACTAAAGAGCAAGTCAGGAGAAGTTTTTTCGGTGGAGCATGGTATACTGAGCGGGCGACTGGGCATAGTGGTCCGGTAGCAATGGTCACTACAACCATACTCTTCAGGTATCAAGGAGCATAGAGATATGACTATCTCCTCTTGGCAAGCGGCGCGCTACCCGTTACAATAGCAAAGGTGGACAATTGTCTCCACAGCATGCAGCCCATGGTGGCCTGCCAGTCCATTACTCCGCCTTCCACGTTAACTTGCTTGTTCATCCGCCTGTTGTTGGTGTCCGGGGGACCCGTTGTTGGCGGCATTACTAAAGGAATATACCATGGCGAATACTCCAGCCATTCTAGCAGAGGGACTCTACAAACGTTACGGAAAAACCCAGGCTCTGGCAGGGATTGATCTGATCGCCGAGGAGGGCAGCGTGCTTGGTCTTCTTGGCCCCAATGGCGCCGGCAAGACGACCGCCGTGCGCATCCTGACGACGCTCTTACGCCCCGACGCCGGGCGCGCAGAGGTGCTTGGCATCGATGTCGTCAAACACGCCGACGTGATCCGCGCGCGTATTGGCCTGGCCGGCCAGTATGCTGCCGTTGATGAATATCTTACCGGCTACGAAAATCTGAAGATGGTCGGGCAGCTCTATCATCTGTCGGGGGGAGCAGCGGGCCGCCGGGCCAGTGAACTGCTCGAACGCTTTGATCTGGTCGAGGCTGCCGGGCGTATCGTCAAGACCTACTCTGGGGGCATGCGCCGGCGCCTTGACCTGGCGGCCAGCCTGGTTATGTCGCCTCCGGTGCTCTTCCTGGACGAGCCGACGACCGGCCTTGATCCGCGTGGTCGCCTGGCGATGTGGGAGGTCATCAGCACACTTGTCGCCGATGGGACAACCGTGCTGCTCACCACCCAGTACCTGGAGGAGGCCGATCAACTGGCACACCAGATTGTCGTCGTTGATCACGGGAACGTGATCGCCAAAGGCACCTCCGACGAATTGAAGGCCCAGGTCGGTGGTGAGCGACTTGAACTCACGGTGGCTCACGGAGACGACCTGGATGCCGCTATGCAGGCGATGCGTCCCTACAGCGCCGGCGAGATCCAGGTCCACACGGACCAGCGCCACCTCATTGTCCCAGTGACGCAAGGGGCGCAGCTCCTCGCTACCGTCGTACGTGACCTTGATGCCGCGCAGATACCCCTGGACGACCTGGCGTTGCGCCGGCCCACCCTGGATGATGTCTTCCTCTCGCTGACCGGACACGCCGCTACCTCAGCAGATCTGCCGTCAGATACGTCGCCCACGCGGCCTATGGTAAGGAGCGAACGATGAACAATAGTAATCTCCGCACGGCTGGAACGCTCACGCCACTGGCCCGTCCTGCGCTCTACTGGGTACTCGCTGATGCGCTTGTGCTGGCGAAGCGCCACCTGACCCAGATCCCGCGCATCCCTGAGGAGTTGGTCTTCGCGACCATCCAGCCAATCATGTTCGTGCTGCTCTTCCGCTATGTGTTCGGCGGAGCCATTGCGGTCACTGGCACGACTTATGTCAACTACCTGATGGCTGGCATCTTTGCCCAGACCGTGATCTTCGGCTCGACGACCACCGGCATCGGCCTGGCCACCGACTTGCAGCGTGGCCTGGTTGACCGCTTCCGCTCGCTGCCGATGGCGAAATCGGCCGTCCTCACGGGCCGCACCATCTCTGACCTTGTGCGCAACACGTTCGTGGTAATCGTGATGTGGACGGTTGGCCTGCTGGTGGGCTTCCGGCCGCAGGGCAGCGTCCTTGCCTGGTTCGCGGCCGCCGGGATACTCCTGCTCACCAGCTTTGCCTTCTCCTGGATCTCGGCGACGATCGGGCTGCTTGTGAGCAGCGTGGAGGCGGCACAGTCCGCTGGCTTTGTCTGGCTCTTCCCGCTGACCTTTGCTAGCAGCGCATTTGTGCCGACGAAGAGCATGCCCGGCTGGTTGCGCGCCTTCGCGGAGCATCAGCCGGTCTCGCTGATCGTCAATGCGGTGCGTGGGCTGCTCCTCGACCAGCCCGATGCCTCGACGATCGGGCAGGCGCTGGCCTGGTGTGTAGGCATCCTGGTTGTCTTCATTCCACTGGCCGTCTGGGCCTATGGACGCCGGACAGCGCGGTGATGGAGGTGGACAAACCACTAAGGCCGAACTTAAACGCCTGGATGTGATTATCGCGGCTGGCAATGAGCCGGTTATGGAGCCGCACGACTTGCGGCGCATTGTGCGTCGTCACAGCAGCGGCGACACACTGCCTGTGAGTTTCCTGCGCGGAGGAAAACAGCGCAAGGTGACCGTGGTGTTGTAGCGCGAAGACGAAAGCGTGAGGAGCGAGCGATGCAGTGGCTATGCCGCCGTATTGCCCGCTCCTCACGCTTTTCGCTATCTCCATTTTCCTCGTCTCATACGTGTGGTACATAGTGTGCTAGCTACAAAAATTTGGAGATTCGTCACTCTGATGCGTCTAACTCTATGGGAGTGAAGCGTTTCATGTTGTTGAGGCCAATGGCCTTGCATAGAAAAGGAAAATCTCGCTATGATGGTACTGGTTTTCTTTGCGCTCGTGGCCGTCGGGGGACTGCTTATTGGTGGTACTGTTGTAAGTTTGTCCTTGTACAAACGAGGCGCTCTGGGAGTACGCCGTTTCAGACGCGCGCGGCGCCTGGAGACTGCTCCCGCCGTTTCAACGGTGACGGTAGGTGATGAGGAGGAGGAGGAAGAGGAGCAAACGTCTTCGTTCTATCCTGGCGTGGTACGCGATAACACATCGCGCTACGTCCGCACTATTCTGATTATCTCGGTCGCGCTCGCCGTCATTGTTGGGATTATCATCACCCTACTATTCACCAGTGGGATACTGTAGCGTGAGCATGAAGTCCTTTTTGACCACCGATCGTCTCATATTGAATTGATCAGGTGGCGAGCCGCGTCTGCTGGTTCCAGCAGACGGTCTCCGTGTTCGTTTCTTCTGCCGACCGCGCGGCACCTCCTGCGCGGCCTTGACGGACATGGTACGCTTGAGGTGCCGCGCGAGGCCACTCCTTCCGACAGAAAGATTGGAGGACATCCATGCTAGCGATCAAAGAAGAGAGGTTTGAAGGAACCTTCCCCTTTCCCCCACAATATTATACCGGCAACGGCTTTGCCATGCACTTCGTCGATGTCGGACGTGGTGAGCCGATAGTCATGCTGCACGGCGATCCCACCTGGGGTTATTTGTATCGCCACTTCATCCCCTCTCTTGCGCGTCGATACCGCTGCATTGTCCCTGATCACATGGGCATGGGCAAGTCAGATGTTCCCCAGGATCGCTCACTTTATGGTCTGGAACACCATATCACCAACCTCGAAGGACTCCTCATGCACCTGGATGTGCGCGACATCACGCTTGTGCTACATGATTGGGGAGGACCAGTAGGACTCGGATTTGCCATGCGTCACCCTGAGCGGATCAAACGGCTTGTTCTCATGAACACCTGGGCATGTGCTCCCTGGCCTGGCGGACCTTTCCCGCGCTTGTTGGAACTGATTCGCTCGCAACGGGGAGAAGCCTTTGTGCTGAAGAAAAATGGCTATCTTGAGCCAGCCCTCTTAGGCACAACTTATCACACAGCACATCTCACGGGGTCGGTCATGGCAGCATATCGTGCGCCTTTTCCTACCCCCGAATCGCGCCTGGCGATGCTGTGTTGGTCACGGGATATTCCTGTTCAAGAAACTGATGCCTCGTATGCTGAGATGAAACGGATCGAGCAGAGCTTATCTCAATTTAGCGGGACGCCTATCCTCCTGATCTGGGGCATGCAAGACCCTGTGCTTCCGCCCTCGGTTCTTCAGCAGTGGCAACGTCTGTATCCACATGCCAGAACGCATGAGCTAGAGGACGCGAGCCACTTTTTGCAGGAAGATGCTCCTGAAAGGATTATGTCGTGGATGGAAGCATTCTTGTCAGAAGCATACTAGAAAAACGTGTAGTGAAAGGCAGGCCATAGGTGACATCATCGCTACCCGAACGTATGCATACCCGCTTTACCGAACTCGTCAATATTCGCTATCCTATCGTCCAGGGAGGGCTGTCGCACCTCTCATACGCGGAACTGGCGGCGGCCGTTTCCAACGCCGGTGGCCTGGGCCAGGTTGGCTGCGCCTGCTTTGAGACCCCCGAAGCCTTGCGGGCCGATATCCAGAAGCTCAAGCGTTTGACCGACAGGCCGTTTGGCGTGAATTTCCCCATCGGGCATACGCCCCTGGAGGCCTTCGTTGACGCGGCGCTCAGCGAGGCCCCGGCCGTCATCAGCATCACCGGGGGCAACCCGGAGCCGTTGTTGCGGCGTATCCAGCAGAGCGGCGTCCCTGTGCGGACGATGGTCCTCGTCGCGGGGGTGCGCGCGGCCCGCAAAGCCGAGTCCCTGGGCGCCGACGCGGTGATCGCCGTTGGCTTTGAGGGCGGTGGCCACCTGGGCCGCGACGATATTGGGACGATGGTGCTGACACCACGCATCGTAGCTTCGGTGCAGATCCCCGTGCTCGCCAGCGGCGGCATCGCCGATGGGCGTGGCCTGGCGGCGGCCCTGGCCCTGGGGGCCGAGGGCATAGAGCTGGGTACGAGCTTTGTGGCGGTACGCGAGAGCAACGCGCATCCGCGCTACCAGCAGGCGCTGGTGGAGGCGCAGGAGACCGATACGGTCATCATAGAACGCGCTATCGGCAGGCCCGCCCGTGTCCTCAAGGGGCCGGCGGCCGAAAAGATCCTCCAGGTGGAGGCCGAACTGGAGCTGGAGCAGGCCTCGCCCGTTGAGCGCCTGCGCCGTATGCTGCCGTTGATCGTAGGCCAGGTGAATACCCGCGCCGCGCTTGAGGGCGCGCTGGACGAGGGCTTCGTCTGGGCCGGCCAGGTTGTCGGCCTGATCAACGATGTGCCGACGGCGCATGAGCTGATCGAGCGCACGGTGATGCAGGCCTATGAGGTTGTTCAGCACATGCAACACACATTTTGATAATTATGGAGGATGACGTTTACCATGCAACACGAGATAGAGTCCCTGCTGCCCGGCGAGTTGGGGGAGGGCGAGCAGGTGTTATGGTCTGGTCGCCCCAAACCGGGGGCCAGGAGTAGAAACGCACCCGGTACTGTTTTGCTGATCCTCGCGCTTATCTATGGACTCCTTGGTATTGCTATGCTTGTGTTAGGTTTTATTCTCAGCTCAACCCTCCCAGATCGAGCATCCTCTGCCTCTCTTGTGCCGTATATTATTGGAGCGGTCTTTTTGTTTCTGACCGTGCTCTTCGTCATATTAGGCCTTGTCTTCAGGCAATCGCTCAGGGGCACACTGTACGCGGTAACGGATCAACGCATCATCGTGATTGCGACCGGCCGCACACTGACCGTTGACTCGTATGGGAGGGATGATATTGGACAGATCAGGCGCAGCGAGCGGCCAGATGGATCGGGCGATCTGACCTTCGCCAGCACCAGCACGCGCACGCCCTATGGCTACGGTTCCGGCTATAATGCGGCGTATGGCAACAACGCCTATGGCGCCAACGCAGCCAGCATGGGAAAGTTTGTGGGTATTCCCGATGTGCGCGCGGCTGAGCGAGTTGTCAGGCGCACCTTCAAATAGAGGTATGCTATTATGCTCTATTGGTACACACAGAAGCTGAAGGACTATCATCATCAAGGAAGGAAGAAATGGAGTGAGTCGTGTGCTTCTCTGGCGCAACCGCGACTTTATGCTGCTCTGGAGTGGTCAGGCGCTCTCGTCCATTGGCACGGCGATTACCCAGACCGCTTACCCGCTATTAGTCTGGGACCTCTCGCATTCGGCGGCGCTGGTCGGCCTGGTGGGTGGCCTCGGCACGCTGCCCTATATCTTTCTCAGCCTGATCGTAGGCGCGTTGATTGATCGTTGGGATCGCAAACGCTTGATGATCATCTGTGATATTGGCCGGTTTATCAATCTGGCGAGCGTACTTGTCGTGATGCTGCTGGGACGCCTGACCGTCGCCCAGATCTGCGCCAATACCCTGATTGAGGGGACGTTCTACGTTTTCTTCAACCTGGCTGAGGTCTCGTGTCTCCCGCGAGTAGTCAGTAAGGAGCAGCTCCCGCTGGCCTCGTCGCAGAACGAGGCGACGGCGGGGACAACAGTACTTGTAGGTCCGGCGCTCGGCGGCGCGCTCTACACGTTGAGCCAATGGGTGCCATTTCTGGCTGACGCGATCTCCTACCTGGTCTCTGTCATCACGCTGAGCTTTATCAGAGTGCCTTTCCAGGAGAAGCGCCAGGAGGGTCAACGGCGCAAACTGCTGGCTGAGATCCGCGAAGGCTTCGCCTGGCTCTGGCAGCAGCCGCTCATTCGCTACATAGCCTTTCTGACCGGCGGCTGCAACTTTATCGGAGCGGGTTTAATTCCCATTCTCCTGGTTCTGGTGAAGCAGCAGCACGGCTCTTCGCTGCTCTATGGGACAATCCTGACGATTGGTGGAGTCGGGGCGATTATAGGCTCTTTGCTGGGCGCGCCGATTCAGAAGCGCTTCCGCTTTGGTCCGGTCATTATCTGTACCATCTGGGCTGAGGCTCTGTGCTTTCCGCTCTATGCCATAGCTCCCAATCCGCTGCTGCTGGGGGTAATCTCCGCGTGCCTCTTTGTGGCAGGCCCCATCTATAACGTGGTGCAATTCAGCTACCGGCTCTCGCTGATTCCAGATGAACTCCAGGGACGCGTCAACAGCGTTTTTCGGCTGCTGGCCTTTGGCTTCCAGCCATTCGGCTTTGCTTTGACCGGCCTGTTGATTCAATGGTTTCAAGTCGTGCCGGCGATTCTCATCCTGTCAGCCTGTGCATTATTCCTGGCGATCCTTACATCTGTCAACAAACATGTCATCCACGCCGGGCGCGCGTAAGAAGCCGTGGGAAAAGGATCTGGCGGGTGGTATGGTAGCATAGGATAAGTATGTATCTGGCCTGGCATCTCTATTGCTGGCAGAGCCATAGCATGTAAGGAGAAAATGGTGAAGGAGCATGAATAGTCACGAGACTCTTGAATTAGCTAAACCAGCCGTCGAGTACGCTTCCGGCTACCTGGCCATGATCGACGAATATAGCGAGGCTGGTGAGGAATATGTCTATAATAACATCGCATTGGCCCGTGAGGACTTCGCGCAGTTTGTGCATGAACTTGAGGAAGAAGCAGAGGGCATTGGCCTGCCTCCTGGCGTACCCGCCAAGCAGTCCTACCTGCTCCTCAAGGATGGGCGGCATATCATTGGAGAGATCCGTTTTCGACCGCACCTGACGCCACCCTACGAAAGATTTTTTGGGCATATTGGCTACAACATTCGTCCAGCGCAGCGTGGCCACGGATACGTCACCCGCCTGTTGGCTCTGCTCCTGGATGAGGCCCGCAAGTTCCACCTTCCGGGCGTCTCGCTGGCCGTCGAGCCCGAGAACCTGGCCTCAATACGCGTGATTGAGAAGAATGGGGGTAAGCTGTTGCAGGTCATCAAAGATCCAGTGAAGGCCGAGGTTATTGTCACTGACGACGACGAATTACAGCTCATTGATGCCGTGCAAACAGGTCTGGTGTGGGATCTCTATTGGATTGATCTGGCTTCAACCATGTAAGACTCCACCATTTGGTATCCCCAAAGAAGGGCAGAACTGGCTCTCATTGGAGGGTCTTAATGAAAGATGGACAGATTGCTGAAAGCAGAGGCACGCTATGTATCATCCAACCAGTCGCGTCCTTATTGTGCTTGAACTGCTCCAGTCCAGGCCTGGCATCAGTGGACCAGAGTTAGCTGCCCGCCTGGAGATGGATGTACGCACCGTGCGTCGCTATATCACGCACCTTCAGGATGTCGGCATTCCTGTGGAGGCCAATATTGGTCGCTATGGCGGGTATCGACTGCGTCCCGGCTTCAAGCTGCCGCCGTTGATGTTTAGCGAAGAGGAAGCCACAGCGGTCGTGCTCGGCCTGTTGGCAAGCACATGGCTGGAGGTCGGACAATCATCGCTAGCCGTCGAAGGCGCGCTGGCGAAAGTCTCGCGCGTGCTTCCGTTGCAGGTGCGAGAACGCCTTGAAGCCGTTTCTTCGCACCTGGTGCTTTTTCCGCATGACCAGCAAGCGCGGCCCGATGCCTCTCTGCTGATCAATCTCAGTGAAGCAATCGGGCAGCGACAGCGGATTGCTATTATCTATCGTTCGTATCGCGACCAGGTGACGCAGCGCAAGGTTGAGCCGTATAGTGTAGTGGGGCGGGACGGACACTGGTACGTGGTTGGCTACTGCTGCCTGCGCCAAGACTACCGGACGTTTCGCCTGGAGCGCATCCAGCACATAGATCTGCTCGCGGAACCCTTTGAGCGCGCGGAAGATTTTGATTGCCAGGCGTTTATGCAAGAGCGCTATACCAGGGAACCAGGCAGCTACCACATTGAAGTGGAGTTTCAAGCCGCATTCTATACCGTGCAGCAGAAGATCCCGGCATCCTATGGTCAGCTTTCGGAGACGCTGGCAGGGACTTTGTTTCAGAGCCAGTATGAAGATATAGCTGCGATGGCGCGCTATCTCATAGCGCTCAACCTGCCGTTCGTCGTGCATGAGCCGCCAGA
>JALYVR010000007.1:10706-21387 GCA_030853145.1 Chloroflexota bacterium
CGCTGTTATGTCTGGCAGAGCAGATGATGCAGATTGCGACAACGCCCGCGCCCACACCATAGCTTTCAGGCCAGGAATTGTCCCACCTCCGCCAGCGCCGCCAGCGCGCGGCAGGTGATCTCGACCGACTCATAATAGGGGACGCTCTCTTCGCGTAGCAGGCGCAGCGCGGGAATGTCATGGCGGGCGTAGACGGTCTGTACCAGTACAGGTTTCTGGTAGCGGCGCACCAGCCGGCCTAGTTCGCGCGCGGCGGCCTCTTCGCGCGGCCCAAAATCTTCTGAGAGCAGCCAGCGATAGCCCCCGAAGAGGCCGGTGACGATCACGCCATCCACTTCGGGGTCCTTCAGGCAGACCTCCGTTAACCAGGCGAACGAGAGGGGATCTTCATCGGCGGCCCCGGCGACATCGATGGGGTTGGTGGCGGTCGCGCGGTCGGGCATCAGCTTGCGCAGCTCCCGCTGCGTGTCCGCGCTCAAAATGGGAACCTGCAACCCGGCTCGCAGCGCCGCGTCGCCCGTTGTGACAACGCTGCCGCCGCCATCGCCCACAATCGCGATGCGGCGCCCTCCCAGCGGAGTTGGTGGCTGCATCGCCAGCGCCTGCGCGACGGGGAAGAGTTCATCCGAGCGCACGACGCGCACAACGCCGCTGCCCAGTAGGCCGGTATCGTGGTCGGGTCGCAGAGTCGCCTGGGAGCCGGTATGCGCCAGGGCCGCGCGCACACCTACCTCGGTCGCCCCGCTCAACACAATAACCACCGGTTTGTAGTGCCCGCGGCTGTGCAGGTCTCTGGTGACCTGCCGCAGTTTCTCCTCCTGGATGGCCTCGACGTAGCCCGCGATAACCCGCGTTTCGGGATCATCCGCCAGGTATTGCATATATTCAGGGAACGAGACATCGGCGGCGTTGCCCATGCTCAGGAACGTGGTGAAGCCCAGGCCATCGAGCTGCGCCTGCGCGAAGAAGTACATGCCCAGATTCCCACTCTGCGTCACCAGCCCGATAGGGCCTTCGGGCAGAGGGAAGATCATACCAAGCGCATTGAGGTGCGAGCGCCGCACATAGATGCCCATGCAGTTGCTGCCAATGATGCGGATGCCGCGCTCCCGGCAGCGTTCCACCAGACGCTGCTCCAGCAGGCGTCCTTCAGGTCCAGTCTCGCTGAAGCCGGCGGTGATGATCACAATGCCCTTCACGTCGTGCGCGATGCAGTCGTCAACCGCCTGGCTGACATGGCTGAACGAGGTAGTGATAATCGCCAGGTCAACCGGACCGGGCACGGCGCGCAGGCTGGGGTAGGTCGCGCAGTCCAGGATGGTATGGACCGAGGGCGTGATCAGATAGATAGCGCCGGAGAAGCCTCCAGCGATCAGTTGTTTGGCGGCGACGTGTCCCCACTTGTGGGGCGCGCGCGATGCCCCTATGATAGCAACCGAGCGCGGATTGAGAACCTCTTCAAGGGTATAAGGCGCTCTACTCATTCACTCTCCTTCTCGTCATTCGATTGTGGGTGACCGTTCTCGCGTTCATTGCGCAGCAATTCCTCAACGCTGCGAATCAAGGTGTCCGCGCTTGGCAGCGGGCCTGAGCTGGCTGGTTTATCTAAATTATCAATGATCTCCTCGTTGTCTTCATCGTCGTCCTCGTCCAGCAGGGTAGTCACCTGCTCTTCCAGCTTGTGAACATAGGCGCTGGCGTCAGGATCGCGGGCGACCAGGGCCGTGATCTGCTCTTCAAAATGGACCGCATCTGACTGGATGGTGTTCAGATCGAGGTCGAGGGACAGGAATGTGTTCAGGTAGGTCAGCAGCGCGGCTGTGACCTTCACGTTGGGCGTCGCGGCGATGTAGTGAGGCGCGGCGGCCCAGAGACTGGCCACAGGAATATTATTCTGGCGGCAGACATCTTGCAGGATGCCGATCATCCCGGTTGGCCCCTCGTAGCGCGAGCTGTGGATGTCGATTTCGTGCAGGCGCTCCAGAAGCTCCTCGTTGGAGGCGGCCCCAGTAATCGGCACGGCTATCGAATGCGGCACATCGGCCAGCAGGGCACCCAGTAACAGCACCTCGGAGACCTGAAACTGCTTGCAGACTTCGAGAAAGCAGTCGGAAAATGTTCTCCACTTCAGTTGTGGCTCGGCGCCCAGGTACAGGATGATATCGTGCTCCAGTTCTGGCGCCTGGTAGCCCAGGAACTGGTTGGTAGGCCAGGTGATAGCTCGCTGTACCCCTTCGGTGATGCGGATAGTTGGTCGTGTCTCGGTGAAGACGAAAAACTCCTCGCCATCAATCTCTGCCAATGTAACAGGCTGCCACCGTTCGATCAGAAACTTTATGGTGGTTGTGGCGGCATCGGCCGCGTCATTCCAGCCCGCCAGTGCCGCGATGACAACAGGGCTGCGCAACGTAGGTTGTGTATGATACTGTACAAATGGCATGCTCTTCCTCTTTCTTGCCGGACCATGTGGTTATCATTTTATCATAGGTGGGAAGAAGAGTACCTATTGACGATGCCTGGCTGCGGGCCTATAATTTCCGCATGGAATCTGCTACCCTGTCGATCATTTACCAGGATCATGACCTGTTGATCGTCAACAAACCCGCTGGCATGGTGATTCATCCCACGTATAAACACCCGGATGATACCATGTGGAATGTGCTCCTGGCCCACCTGGCACGGCAGGGCGGTGACGATTGGCAGCCTGCGACTCTCCCTGATGAGCCGGCGTGGGCGCGCGCTCCCGATACTGTACGCGCGATGCTGCGCGAGAAACGTACGGCTCGCGCGTGGAAAGAAGAGGGGCTGCTCCCGCGTCCGACCCTGTTACATCGCCTGGACAAGGATACCTCCGGTATTGTGGCGCTGGCCCGCACCGAACGCGCCCGCAGGCACATTATCCGGCAGTTCGAGCAGCGCACGATCAGCAAGCGCTACCTGGCTGTCGTCTGCGCAGGCGCCCCCGCGTGGACGCGGCCGCGCACAACTCTCACCGTGAAGCGGCTCAACAACGATGGTGAATATGCTATCCCGCCAGATACATTCTCTCTGCTGGCCTCTCCTGGCGAGCGGCTGCTGCTGGATGGTCCGATCCAGCGCGACCCCGATGACCGTCGGCGCTGCATCGTGGGGCCCGCTGGGCAGCAGGCCGCCACTCAGGTCCAGGTCCTGGCCGTGGCTGAGCCGTTCCGCCTGCTGGAGGTGCACCCGATTACAGGGCGTATCCACCAGATTCGGGCTCACCTTGCCGCTCTGGGCTATGCCATTGTCGGTGATCAGGCCTACGCGCCACCCGCCGTGGAGGGGACGCCACAGGCGACATTGAAGCGACAGTTTCTCCACGCCTATAGCCTCACGCTGCGACGCTATCCCGACAACGAGATGGGTACGTTTGTAGCGCCGCTGGCGGATGATCTGCGGCTCTGGCTGGAGCGTAGCGATTTTGCGGGAGGAGTTCTCGATGCCGGAGGCACACTACTCACCTGATACCGGTCCGCTTGCCGGCGCGAGCGCGGAAGAGAAGAAGCGCCGCCCCGATGCCATGGTGCGCATCTGGCAGAACGACACGGAGCGCCGCCTTGAGCGCGATGGGTATCGTACGTTCATCGCCTGGACGGGCCTTGATGCCTATCGCTACGCGGTCTGGCTGCGCTTCCCAGTGTGGGACCGGGCGGCGGTTGTGGGCCAGGTATTGACGCTGCAACGTTCGGTCAGCGGCGCCCCTGAGGACCCGGCGCTGTTCAGTATCTGGCGGCGCGATCCCCTCTTGAAGGGCCTGCCCGATTGGAAAGTACCTCTTCCCAACGAGAACATGTTCAATATCTCTGTGCGTCTCACTCCGGGTGGCCTGGGCGAGGGAAGCAAGTGGGCGGTGGTAATGCCCAAAGATATGATTCCTCGCTACCGGCCCGGCTGGCCCACACTATCATCTATGAGTATATCAGAAGATAGTCCCTCTGTGATGGGGTGACGAAGTGGACAGCAACCAGGAACCATGACAACGCACAGATTTCCAGATGACGGAAATCAGACGCTCTTGAGCAAGTCTGCTTCTAAGAGGAAGTCCCTCGCAATACGATGAGAATGAGGATTGACTCTGACCGCATAAAGCAGTATACTAGGAGGAACGATCCCAAACGACGGAGAACACTATGACCAAAGAACAACTGCTCCAAGCATTCGCAGAAGCCTATGAGCAACTCATCACCACGGCATCGCTGGCGGTGCAGCAGAGCATGACTCGGGCACGTGGCACGTGGGAGTCACGTGAGATTATCGCTCACCTGATCGGCTGGGAGGTCATGGCAAGCGTGCGTATCCCCAAGATTGTCGTTGGTATGCCGCCTGCGGAGTTTACCGACCCAATCCAGGCAACGATGATGAATGACGCGATCAATGCCGCGTTTACTACGCTAATGGGGGAGCAGTCGCTTGAGATGCTGTACAACATGCTCCGCCAGACCTACCAGCAAAATATGAAGGTGCTTACATCATTGGAGGATAGATTCTTTCAGCCAGGCGAATATGTGTACGAGCGAACGAAGGCCGTGATTGAGCACTGTCAGGAACACATGGAACAACTCACCTTCTCTCGTTCCTGAGCAATGAGGAGAGAAGAGCACTGTACATAGAACCAATCTCAGGCTGATGCCTCCTTATTTACAAAAATGACGCGCGACGAACCGCATTTTGAGCGGTTTCTCAAGTTGTTACTGGTTGTGCTGCTCATGATTCGGGTCAATCTGGCCGCACAAAGGGAAAAGCCTGCCCACTCTTCAGGGCATTTACCAACTACACGGTCAAGCTCCGGGCCATGCACACAAAAAGCGTACTCTTCTAACATGCCATCTTTGGTCATGACAACGCCCAGATAAGCATCATAGGGCTTTCTCTTATCGCCCGCGGTCCTTGGGGTGATAAATGTTGCCTGTGGGCTTGTCAGGCGATACCTGAGCACCAGTTCAACCGGTGTCTCTCGTCCTTTCCGCTCAACAAACTTCCTGTCTTTCCTCGCTTCTGGTACTTCAACACCATCGAGATTGTAACCGGTAGCGGCAGGGCTGCACCCAAATAGCCGACCAGTTGCCCAAGAATATCCTCTAAGGCGGCCAGTTCGTCTGCTCCCAAGTGTAGGTTTGGGTAACAGGATCACGATGGGCAATGAGATCTAAGAGTTCCCGCGCGGTGATCACGGCGGGATCTGGTCGCTCAGCCAGGCGCATCCTCATAAGGTCAGGCAAGACGCGGGCTATATCTGCTAAATTTCTTTGGGGGAGAGGTGCGGCCACTACCAATGTAGCTCTCACGATTGACGCTTGCACGAATGAGTCCTATACTTGGCTACGGAGAGGAGAGCCGCACATCTTTTTCTTGCCTCTCGTCATCGCCTATTAATTGTGGATAGAGCATAATGCAAGAACAACGGAACCAGTCCTATCCTGCGAATACGGGTCCTCATGCTCATCTGAGTGAGGACGAGAAGCGTAGGCGTCTGGATGCTATGGTGCGTATCTGGCAAGGCGATACGGAGAAGCGCATTGAGCGCGAGGGCTATCGGCCCTTTCTTCAGGCTGTGGGCCTGGACGAGTACCGCTATTCAGTCTGGTTGCGCTTCCCCGAATGGGAGCGTTCGGCGGTGGTTGGTCAGGTTCTGACCCTACGCCGCTCGGAGAGCGGTGCGCCCGAAGATCCAGTCTTTTTTACCTCCTGGCGTCACGATCCTTTGCTCAAATCCCTACCTAACTGGAAACAGCAATTGCCTGATGAGAATGTCTTTAATATCTCAGTACGCATCACTCCCGGTAGTCTCGGCGAGGGTACGAAATGGGCTATGGTCATGCCCAGGGATCTGATCCGGCGCTATCGGCCTGGATGGCCAACTCAGCAAAAATGGGTGGACTGGACGCGCGCCTTTGATTGGCTTTCACTGGCCATTCCGTTTATTCGCCAGATGCTGGATTCGATGGAGAAAGAGTGATGGCAAGGGGCCAAGGTCATCCAAAGCAATCAGGGCCAGTAAGTGCCCATCGATCTCATCGAAGAGGAGCGCGAACATACTATCATGCGCCTGCGGCCCAATCCGATGTGGGAAGAGACGGATACTCGTTCCTTCCACGGGCGTCGTCATGAGGTGAACGTTGATTTTTGCTGTTCTTGCGTTGTTGGGAAAGCCAGCCAGGAAACCGCCCCTGGCTCATCGGGCTTCTGGCGTAGAAGCGCATCACGAATAACCTGAAAGAGATCCGCATAAAAGGTCTCGCCGGTCAATAATGGACGTAAATCATGCTGATTTAAGAGTAAAGGCATAGGAAATCCTCCAATCTTGCTTGCTGGTAGCCTGATCTACCTCCGCATAGCGCAAGGTACTTTGTAAGGTGCGGTGTCCCATCTGCTTGCGCACGGTGGTGATCGGAACACGTAAAGACCTGAAGTGTATCGTTGCTAAATGCTTCGCCCTGTCCCGCGCCAATAGGGCGCGCGGATCTGCGTTTTGAGCAGCTTGCCCGTTGGATTGCGCGGCAGCTCGGCAACGAAGTCGACCGAGCGCGGGCGCTTATAATCGGCCAGTTGCTCGCCACAGAAGGTCATCAATTCTTCGGCGGTCGCGCTGGCCCCTGGGCGCAGTTGGACGATAGCCTTTACGGCTTCACCCCAGAGTTTATCCGGCACGCCGATCACCGCTACATCGGCGACCGCCGGGTGGGCGGCCAGCACGGCTTCAATCTCCGCCGGGTAGATATTGGCCCCGCCCGAAATGATCATATCGCTCTTGCGGTCGCAGATATAGTAATAGCCCTCCGCGTCTCGATAGGCGATATCGCCCACGCTGAAAAAGCCGTCTCTCATGCTGCGAGCCGTGGCCTCCGGCTTGTTGTAGTACTGAGCCAGGGACGAGAAACGCGACCACATCTCGCCCGGTGTGCCGTCTGCAACCTCGTTGCCGGCGGCGTCGAGGAGGCGTATTTCCTGGCCTGGACCGACTTTTCCGCACGAACCGTGTTTGCGCAACTGGTCTTCTGGCCTCAGGATCGTCACGAAAGCCGTCTCGGTGGCGCCGTAGAACTCCCACACGTGTTCGCCGAAGCGCTCGATGGCTCGCTCCTTCAAGATATACGGGCAGGGTGCGCCGCCGAGGATAATCGTGCGCAGGGAACTGACATCGTAGCGCGCGAACACCTTAGCATCTACATCGACCAGGCGTTGCAGGAGCGTCGGCGCCATGAATGTTGTGGTGACCTTGTGGCGGTCGATCAGCCGTAAGGCCTCCACGGCGTCGTACTTCGGCATGATCACAATCGTCGATCCCAGCAGCAGGTGTATGTTGACAAAGGCAGAGGGCGCGCTGTGGTAGTAGGGGCCTGCCAACAGATGCATATCCTGCGGGCCGAGGCCAAACTCCTGGATCACCGGAATGATCTCTTGCGGCTCTATGCCACGCGCGCGATAGGCGCCCTTTGGCTTGCCTGTCGTGCCGGAGGTGTAACTGATGGCCGAGCCAAGGCCGCCGGCATTCTCCGGCGCCTCTTCGCTCGCCGTCGCCAGCAGATCTTCGTAGCCCAGCCAGCCAGCCGGGAACGCGTCTCCGGTGCAGATATAGGTGACAGGCCCTGTCACTTCCGCGCGCGCCTTCTCGACCACCTCCACCAGGTCTGGTCCCGCGATCACCACGCTGGCGCCGCAGTCGTTCACGATATAGGCAATCTCGTGTTCCCGCAGGCGATAGTTGAGCAGCACAGGCATCGCCCCCAGCTTGGCCAGGCCGGTAGCAACTTCCAGCAACTCAATGGAGTTATGCGCCATGACTGCTACCCGGTCATTGGGCTGCACTCCCAGGCCGCTAAGCGCGTTGGCGACGCGGCGGGCGCGCGTATTGAACTCGGCGTACGTCAGGACATGCTCACCGCAAATCAAGGCGATGGCCTGTGGCTGCATAAGCGCGTGCGCATCAAGGTAATGGGGCGGCGCCGGGTTGGTGGCGCTCTCAGATGTAGTCATGGCTTCTCCTCCGTGTTTTCAGGATAACAGCATTGTTCTTCCTTATTATAACCACCAAATGCCTCTACGCGTTCGAGCCCTGTGCGTCAACGCACGCTTTTAATCGGCTGCACCAGGACCGCGCCGAGAACCACGAGCACCGTGGCGATGATAAAGAGCACGGTGTAGCCTGCGCTAAAGTTGGGCAAAAAGAAGTTGAGCACGAACGCGCCGACCCCCGGCGCGAACAGCGATGGGAGGGCGCTGGCAATATTGAGCACGCCCAGGTCCCTTGCGCGACTCTCTGCGCGTGGCAGCACCAGGGTCATCAGCGCGATATCGACGGCCAGGTAGGCGCCGAAGCCAAAGCCGATGATCACTGCGGCTATTTCGGCTGTCAACCAACTATGAGAAAAAGCCAGTATCAGCACGCCAATGGCGATCATCAGGCTCGACCCCATCACAAAGATCTTGCGGCGCTGTAGACGATCGGAGAGAATACCGAAGATGATGGTCGAGATGATCAGGCAGATACCCGCGATGGCATTCACGAAGGCTGTCGCGCCCGCCGCTGTGTGACCTGGATAGGCGGCCGGGTCCTTCACGACATCCTGGAAGTAGTAGAAGAGATAGAATATCCCAATCGTGTACCCGAGCAGGACCAGGAAGCGTGTGATCCAGGCAAGACCAAAATCGGGATAGCGGCGCGGGCTGATCCAGAAATTCGTCAGAAACGCCAGGGGTTTCACAGGTGGCATGGCCCCGACCGGCAACGGCTTGTCGCGATAGATCACTACATAGACTCCGATGATGACGAGCATCAGTCCAATGATAGTGTAGTAAGGGATAACGACGGTCTTTGTCGCTGTAAGAATCGCTGTGATCAGGCTCACGCCAAAGATGAGGCTGAACGGGATCGCCAGGGCCACGATAGCGGAAACGGTGGCCCGCTGCTTATCGGGTACGCGGTCGGGAATGATAGCCGCGAGGGCGGCCAGCAAGACGTTAGCAAAGAACGTAGTAAAGAACCAGGCGATGATGACGAGCAGGAGCGTGCTGGCGTTCGCCAGCACCGCCAAGCCCAGCGCCGTGAGCAAGGCACCCACCACCATCCACGGTCGCCTGCGACCAAAGCGCGACGTGGTACGATCGCTCAACGCGCCGGCAAGGGGGTTGCCCAGGATCGCCGCAATCGCCCCGATGGTGCTGATAATGCCCAGCGCCACCACCTTATTCCTGGGGTCGGCGATCTGGGCTTGCAGGGGTAAGAGAATACTGGTAATGGGATAGAGCGTCAGGTAGAAGGCCACATTCGCCAGGCTCAGGAATGCCTGAAAGCCCACGCTGACCAGCTTCGTAGGCTTCTGGAATGCCTCTGGTTCCTCTGTCACTCCTAGCAGAGAAAAAGGGCTGGGTACATTTTCCACATGGGGTGCGGGACCGGGTAGATCTTCGGCGTGCGGTGAGGTGAAAGAGTCTGCCATCCTCGTAGTCTCCCTTCAATTGCACAGGTGGAAAGTATCGTTCTTACCAGTATATATGGATATATCTATCCAATACAATGATCAGTTCATGACCACTCCATGACGATTGCCGGCATTCTCGTCTCTGCCTCACCTTTCTTCAGCTACACGCTTATGCGCTCTCGGTTTCCTCGCTCTCCGGCATCTGGTACACCTGCTCTACTGTTTTGCGGCGGGCGCGTTCAATGCTTGCCAGGCGTTTATCAAACTGCATCTTCGTAATTTTAGCGAAGTACTGCTCCTCCTCGGTCTGGGGACCGGCGGCGGCGCTGGCTCGTGAACGGGCGTACAGTGCGTTCATTTGCTCCTCAACCTGGGGCCACAACGTTGGGTCTTGAGCCACCAGCCGGGAGATCAAAAACACGCCATAGGCGATGTGCCTGGATTCGTCGCGTTTGATATACCCGATCCCCTGTTTGAGGCCTGGCATCACATTGGCCCGGTCCAGAAAGTGGGAGAAACGATAATAGCCCGCCTCCGCCAGCACACCTTCGATGTACATGTTGTACAGGACCGAGGCGCGTACCTGCGCGGCCGGCGAGGAGTCGGTGAGTAAGGCATTCATCACTTCTGAAAGATCCTCGCTAAACAGGTCGCGACCACCAGAACTGAGGGTGCGGTACTGGTGCAGATCCTCTCCCTGCTCTTGCATGACTTCGTCCAGAAAGCGCCGGAAGAATTCTGTATGCTTGGCCTCTTCCCAGAGAAAGGTCGTTAAGAACATCTCCTCTTCCAGGCGTCCCTCCCTGGCGATAGTCAGAATCAGGGGCAACAAATCAAGGGTCACCGCTTCTTCGCCCGCTTGAAAGGCTACAATGAGGCGTCGCAGGCCCTCCTTCTGCTCTTGAGGAAACTGTTGCCAGTCCACCCGATCTTGTGTCAAATCGATGCTGCGCGGGTCCCAGATGCCCAGTTGCTTGGCTTTGTGATAGAGGCGCATGGGTGGAATGTCATGACGCAAGCCGCGCCTGCTCAGAGTCGTATATACCCCCCCTTGTCGTGCGGTCATAGTAGTTCTTCTCCTTTGGCTGCTTCTGCGAATGCAGGGCTATTCAAAAGGTGTAGATGACCTGTGTTGCGTAGGGGCGACACAGCTATTCCAATGATAATGGAAAAAGTGCAAGCTGTCTACCTGTGGGGCTATAGAAAAGGAGTGAGCGCCCTGTTCCGCGTAGGGGCTGGCT